>JAKITW010000061.1 GCA_021647905.1 Desulfobacterales bacterium
TTTTCTTATAGCGAACGGTGTAGCGGACCCTGAGCCGCAGCCGTGACGGCAAAAGCGGAATTTGAAACAACTTCGGCAGGATATGCTTATGGATTCCGAATCGCCGTTGCGGCGAAGCGAGTTCCTGCTTGATAGCCTGTTTATGAACAGCCGGCCCTTTTCAATGGAGCGGCCGTTGGTAGAAGAAGACCCCTTTCCCGACAGGAGGGGGGGTACTGAATGTTTAGCCAAGGGAGGAGAAAGCAGATGATTGAACTTACCGAACTGGCGGCAAAAAAACTGTCCGCCTATCTTGCTGAAAACAACATTGACTCACCGGTGCGGGTGGCGGTGATGAACGGCTGCGGCGGTCCTTCACTGGGGCTGGCCATTGACCGGCGCAAAAAAGGCGACACTGCCGTGGACCTTGACGGCCTGCGGGTGATCATGGACACCACCCTGCTCAATGAATGCGGCCGGACCAGGGTTGATTTCAAGCCCCCGTCCGGTTGCAGCGGGGGCGGTTTCGTCGTTACCTCGGAGACGCCCCTGCCCGGCTCTGGCGACAACTGCGGCGGCTCCTGTTCGAGCAGCAGCTGCGGCTGTTGACAGTATTTATATGGTAATCACTCACCGGGTAAGCCCCGCCGGACTCCGGGTTGCCTGAACCATATTGCATTTCAGGAGATCTGGATCATGAAATCTTTTTTGTTTATATTGACCGGCGGTATGGGGAAATGGCCGCATCCGGAATGGATCGAGTCAAAATGATGCAACAGGGGCAAAGGTGCTGGCGCGCCCGGCGGTCTTCAAAACCGTGCGCCTGGTCTGCAAAACCAGGAGGAGGTTCGATTCCCCTTGCCCCTTCCATTAATGAAAATCTTTTCGCGCACCGGATTTTCTCCGGAACGACTTTCATATAACTCGAGGAAAAGGCAATGAATATTTTCAGGAAAAAAACCCTCACCAGCCTGGCCCGCACCTGCGGTTGAGCCGCCAAAATCGGTCCGACGGATCTGTCGGACGCGCTTGCCGGTCTTACCCGGCCCGATGATCCCGGCCTGCTGGTCGGTTTCGAGACCTCGGATGACGCTGCCGTCTACCGGCTTTCGGATGAAATCGCCATGATCAACACCGTGGATTTCATTACCCCGCCGGTGGATGATCCCTACTGGTTCGGCCAGATCTCGGCGGCCAATTCCATCTCGGACGTCTATTCCATGGGCGGCAGGCCGCTCACCGCATTAAACGTGGTGATGTTCCCGTCCAAACAACTGGATATGGGGTTGTTGAAGGAGATCCTGCGCGGCGGCCATGACAAGGTGAATGAGGCCGGGGCCTGCCTGGTGGGCGGCCATTCGGTCGACGACCGGGAGCCGAAGTACGGGCTCTGCGTAAGCGGGGTGGTACACCCGGAGCGGATCATCACCAATGCTGGGGCAAAGCCGGGCGACGCCTTGATCCTGACCAAGCCGCTGGGCTCCGGGGTGCTGTTCAACGCGGTGCGCTCCGGCAAGTTCCCTTTCCGGGAACTGGAACGGGATATCCTGCCCTCCCTGGCGGCGTTAAACGGACCGGCCATGGAAGCGGCCCTTAAGTTCGACCTGCATGCCTGTACCGACATCACCGGTTTCGGCATTCTCGGTCATCTGCTGGAAGTGGCCCATGGCAGTAATGTCAGGCTCATTGTCCGCTACCAGGATCTGCCCTTTTACCCGGGCGCGGCGGAAATGTACAAAAAAAGGGAAACCACCGGCAGCAACAAGGCCAACCGGACAATGGTGGCCCGGCATAAGCTTAAGATGATGACGCGGTTGTCAAAACAGCAGGATGAACTGCTGTATGATCCGCAGACCTCGGGCGGGCTGCTGCTCTCCCTGCCCGGCAGCCAGGCCGACGGACTGATCGCGGCCCTCAAGATTGCCGGTACTCCGGTCGCCGCCCGTATCGGTGAGGTGGTTGACGAGCCGACCGGCATCATTGTGGTGTGAAATGGTCCTTTTTGTCCATCGTGACGGCAATTTTAATAAGCGTCTGGATGCATTGCGCCGGGCCGGCGGCCATGCCGCCCTGGCCGCTGGAAACGCGGTTGAAATCATGGTTAATCTTGCCGATGGTTGCAAAGGTCTTGATCAGATCGGCCGGCAAACCAAATATGGCGAGGCCAGGATCAAGAATTGCCTGAAGTTCAACCTGGGCAACGGCTACCGTCTGATCTCGGTAAAAAATAATAATGCCATTCTGCTGTTGTACATCGGCACCCATGATGAGTGCGATGCCTGGCTCGAAAAGAACCGGGGCCGGATCTTTTCCCCCACAGGCGCTGATCCCGGACTGTTTACCCGGTCTGAACCGGGCGCTGAAACCAATGACCAGGGGAAACCGGAGAGTCATCAAAGGGATGAATATGAGGAACTGCTGATGGGCAAGATCAATGACCGGCTGCTGGAGAAGCTGTTTTGCGGCCTGCGCAAAAACAGCATCGCGCAAAGGCGTTAATAACCAGCATGGCCGGACCATATTGGCCAGCCACAACGAAACAATGAAAGGCGTCACTCCGGCATGGCCAGGACAGCACTTTGTGGCGATTTTCATATAAATGACAATCAACAACCTTTATTTCGCATAAGCTGGGATACAAACAACCGATACCCGCCAGCCGGTGCCATTAATAATATCTATTTAAACAGGACCGAGTTACCGGTAATCAGGGGCATGGAGAATGCCCGGGGAAAGGAATATGGATCTGCACCGGCTTGAAGTTTTCTGCAAGGTGGTGGAGCTGCAGAGCTTTACCAGGGCCGGGGAAGCGATTTATTTATCGCAGCCCACGGTAAGCGAGCATATCCGCAGCCTGGAGGAAACGCTGGACGAAAGGCTGGTTGACCGGCTCAACCGGAAGGTACTGCCCACTCCGGCCGGCCGGATCCTCTATCAATATGCCCGGCGGATCCTGCGGCTGCGGCAGGAGGCGATGCAGGCGATCAAGGCCTATCGGGGGAAGATCGCCGGTCTTCTCGCGCTGGGGGCCGGCACCATCCCGGGGACATATTACCTGCCCGAGTGCATCGGTGTTTTCAAGCGCAGCTATCCGGCCCTGCAGATCAATCTGAAGATCTCCGGCTCCCGCCTGGTTGCCGACGAGGTGCTCCAGGGAGACCTGGAAGCAGGGGTTATCGGCGCCAGGTGGAGCGATTCCGGCCTGGAATGGGAAGAGATCTTTTTCGATGAACTGGTGCTCACGGTTTTTCCGCAACATCGCTGGGCTGAACGGGAAAGCATCGTTCTGAGCGAACTGGAACGGGAACCGTTCATCCTCCGGGAGCGCTACTCCGGCACCCGCAAGGTTATGACCGATATCCTGGAACGGCACGGTTTCAAGCTGAACCGTCTCGGCGTGGTTGCGGAAATGAGCGCCACCGAGGCGGTGCGGCAGAGCATCAAGGCGGAGATCGGGGTTTCGATCCTCTCCCGCCAGGCGATATCCGCGGACCTCGAGTCCGGGGCCCTGAAGGTCGTCACCATCAAGGGGATCGAGTTCTTTCGCCCCTTTTATCTTATAACGCCCCGCAACAGGGAACTTTCGCCCGGCTGCGCCATTTTCCTGGATCACCTGCGGGCTGAAAGCAAGGTCCTGTTTCACGGGGTGGTATAGGCCGCGCCTCCGGGGCCCGTAAGGAAACAACCCGGCTGATCCCGCATCTTATCCCTGGCAAGCGACAATCGCCTTTTCCTATCCGGCCCTGCCGGCAGAATCAATATTATCTATTTGTGTTATGGGCCCGGCGCTGTAAAGCTCCCAGCTGTGCATCCGGCAGGCCCATCGGCCGCGGCCGCACCAGGGCCGGCGGGAATTGACCTGACAGGCATTATCAGCCCGTTTTTCGAGCACAAGGCAGCAGGCGCGGGTCATTGCTCTGTTGCGGCGGGTCGCTGCTGAGAAACGCGGGCTGGCAAGGGGGGGGGGGTGAAACGCGTTGTTATTCTGGGAGGGGGCAGCGCCGGGCTAATGGCTGCCAATCGATTGCGAAGGGCATTCCGGCGGGATGACCTGGAGCTGACCGTGATCGAAAGAAGGCGGCGGCATATCTTTCAGCCCGGCTTTACTCTGCTGGTATTCGGCCTGGAAGAACCGGAAAATCTCATCCGGCCGACCCGGGACCTTTTGCTGCCCGGGGTGAAGCTGATGACCGATTCGGTGGTCAAGGTCGAGCCCGAGGAAAAAAAGGTCCTGACCGAAAAAAGCGGTGATGTCCGGTACGATTATCTGGTGATCTGCACCGGGGCCCGGGTCGATGCCGGCCTGACCCCGGGGCTGAAGCAAGGGATTGCCGCTGGCAGGAATGTTTTCACCTTTTACAATATGGAGGGTGCGCTGGGACTGCGGGAGGCCCTGGACCGCTTTGACCGCGGCACCATTGTTTCCTCGATCTGTGAGATGCCGATCAAGTGCCCGGCCGCGCCGATGAAGTTCATCATGATGGCCCAGGACTTCATCCGCCGCAAGGGGCTCCGCCATAAATGCCGGTTCATCTTCACCACCCCGCTGCCCGCCGTCTTTTCAAGGGAACCGTACGCATCCCTGATGGCCGGAATTTTCAAGGAAATGGATATCGAGACGATTGCGAACTTCACCCCGGCATTGGTGGATCATGAAAAGGGGGTTATTGAGGATTTCCGGGGCAGGAAGGTGAAATTCGATCTGGCCTGCGTTACTCCGGCCCATACCGGCGATGCGGCGATGATCAACTCACCTGGGGTCGGAGATCAAGCCGGCTGGGTCAATTGCGACAAACACAAAATGACCGCCCGGAAGTATGACGACATTTATTCCCTGGGTGACGCCCCTGATTTTCCCACTGCCAAGACCGCTTCCGGGGCCAGAAAACAGGCCGATGTCCTGGTTGAACGGATGCGGTCCCTGATCAACAATGAGGCGCCGGTTGCCACCTACGACGGCGAGATCATCTGCCCGGTGCTGACCCGGTTCGGCAAGGCGATGTTCGCCCATTTCAATTATGAGGATCCCCTCGGCCCGGCCTGGGAGAGTTCCATGTACTGGCAGGTCAAGGTACACATGCTTCGGCCGCTCTACTTCAACCTCATGTTGCCCGGTCTGATGTGATCAACCAGCATGTTTTTCAGACAACCAAAACCACAGGAGGAGATAAGTCATGAAAAGAATTGTAATTCTCGGGGCCGGTACCGGCGGAACAATGATGGCCAACAAGTTGCGGCGGGAACTGGATCGCAACGAATGGGAGATAACCGTAATTGACCGGAACAATAAGCACATCTACCAGCCGGGCCTGCTGTTCGTCCCCTTTCAGATGTTAAAGCCCGCCGAGATCGTCAAGACCAGGCGGGAGTTTCTGCCGCCAGGGGTTGACTTTGTCATTGATGAGATCACCAGGGTGGATGCCAAGGCCAACACGGTGTACACCACAAAAAACAAGTATCCCTATGACAAGCTGATCATCTCCACCGGCTGCCGGCTGGCGCCCGAGGAAATTCCGGGCATGGTGGAAGGAATGAAAAAAAATGTTCATGACTTCTATACCCTGGAAGGGGCCACCCGTTTGAGTAAAGCCATGCAGGAGTTCCAGGGCGGCAAAATTGTCATGCATATCAGCGAGATGCCCTTCAAATGCCCGGTGGCCCCGATTGAGTTTGTTTTTCTGGCTGACTGGTATTTCCAGGAGAAAGGGATCCGGGACAAGGTGGAGATCGAATTCGTCACCCCCCTGGGCGGGATGTTCACCAAGCCGGTGGCCACCAAGGTGTTTGCCTCGGCGGCCCAGGACAAAGATATCAGCGTGGTGTCCGACTTCGCGATAATCGAGGTCCATCCGGAGACCAATGAGATCGAATCCGCCAACGGCACCCGGGTGGGCTATGACCTGCTGGTCACCATCCCGCCCAACATGGGCACCCAGGTCCTGTTCGAGTCCGGCATTACCGATGAATTATGCTGGGTGAACACCGATAAAAATAAACTCAAGGCCGTGGGCCATGACAATATCTACGTACTGGGCGACACTACCAACGTGCCCACCTCCAAGGCCGGCTCGGTGGCCCATTTCGAGTCTGAAATCCTGACCGAGAATATACTGGCGGAAATTGCCGGGCAGGAACCGCATGCTGATTTCGACGGCCATTCCAACTGCTTTATCGAGTCAGGATATAACAAGGCATACCTGATCGACTTTAACTATACCCAGGAACCCCTGCCCGGCAAATTCCCGCTGCCGGCGATGGGTCCTTTTGAGTTGCTGGGCGACACCGAGATAAACCACATGGGCAAGCTGCTGTTCAAGTGGACCTACTGGAACGTTCTTCTGAAAGGCACGGAGATCCCGGTGGTCGGGCCGGGGATGTCAATGCTGGGCAAGAGAATTCAGGGCTGACCCGCATTTTCGTCCCATAGCCGGTGATAACCAGAAGCGGCGCCTTCCGGGCGCCGCTTCTTCTGGTTATGTCCGGGTCAACTGCCGGTACTTGATCCGGTGCGGCTGGTCAGCGGCCGCGCCGAGCCGGGCCCGGCGGTCTGCCTCGTATTCCGAGTAATTTCCCTCAAACCACTCGACGTGGCTGTCTCCTTCAAAGGCCAGGATATGGGTGGCGATCCGGTCCAGGAACCAGCGGTCATGGCTGATCACCACTGCGCAGCCGGCAAAGTTCTCCAGGGCCTCTTCCAGGGCGCGCAGGGTGTTGACGTCCAGGTCATTGGTAGGCTCGTCCAGAAGCAGGACATTGGCCCCCTGCTTCAGCATCCGGGCCAGGTGGACCCGGTTGCGCTGGCCGCCGGACAGGAGGCCCACCTTTTTCTGCTGTTCGCTGCCCGAGAAGTTGAACCGGGCCACATAGGCCCGGGAATTGACCTCCCGGCTGCCCAGCCGGAGCATCTCCCGGCCGTCGCTGATCGCCTCCCAGATCGTCTTGTCCGGGTCAAGGGAATCGCGGGACTGATCGACATAAGCCAGTTTCACTGTCTCGCCGAGCCGGATGGAGCCGGAGTCCGGCCTGTCCCGGCCGGTGATCATCTTGAACAGGGTGGTCTTGCCGGCGCCGTTGGGGCCGATCACCCCGACGATACCACCCGGCGGCAGCCCGAAGCTCATCTCCTGCATCAGGATTTTATCGCCGAACGATTTGTTTACCTTGTCCGCCTCGATCACCACCTTGCCCAGCCGTGGACCGGGCGGGATATAAATTTCCAGTTCCCTGATCCGGCGGTCATCATCCTGGGCCAGGAGTTTTTCATAGGCGCTGATCCGGGCCCTGGATTTGGCGTGCCGGCCCTTGGGCGTCATCCGGATCCATTCCAGTTCGCGTTGCAGGGTCTTGCGGCGGCTGGATTCCTGCTTCTCCGTGTGCTGGAGCCGCTTTTCCTTCTGTTCCAGCCAGGAGGAATAGTTGCCCTTCCAGGGAATGCCCCGGCCCCGGTCCAGCTCCAGGATCCAGCCGGCCACGTTGTCGAGAAAATAGCGGTCATGGGTCACCGCGATCACAGTGCCCGGATAGCGCTGGAGATGGTGCTCCAGCCAGGCCACGGATTCGGCGTCCAGGTGGTTGGTGGGCTCGTCGAGCAGGAGGATATCCGGCTTCTGCAGCAGCAGCCGGCAGAGGGCCACCCGCCGTTTCTCGCCCCCGGACAGGAGCGTGACCCGGGTATCGCCCGGGGGACAGCGCAGGGCGTCCATGGCCATTTCCAGCCGGCTGTCCAGTTCCCAGGCGTTCAGATGATCAAGCTTTTCCTGGACCCGGCCCTGGCGTTCGATCAGCTCGTTCATCTCCTTATCGGCCATGGGCTCGGCGAATTTTTCATTGATCGCATTGAACTCGTTCAGCAGGTCCACGGTTTCCTGGACCCCCTGCTCGACAATCTCCCGCACCGTCCTGGTCTGGTCAAGCCGCGGTTCCTGCTCCAGCATGCCGATGGTATGGCCCGGCGCCAGGCTGATCCTGCCGTTGAACTCCTTGTCCTTGCCGGCCAGGATGCGCAACAGCGAACTCTTGCCCGAGCCGTTCAGGCCCAGCACCCCGATTTTGGCGCCGTAGAAGTAGGAGAGATTGATGTTCTCAAGCACCGGTTTTTTATCATAGAACTTACTTACCCCGATCATGGAGTAGATGATTTTGTTCGCTTCGTCGCCCATGGTAAAAACTCCCTGATTATTTATGATCCGGCGCCGGCCGGAAGTAATCTCGTCAACCGGATAATTTACCATACCCATCCGGCCGTGTCATCCGGAACCGGTCGGCGGGCAGCCCGCCTATCTCCTTGACGCCCGGCGCCGGGACCGCTAGAGTTCTGTCAGGTTGTCCTTATCCTGTGTCCAGGGCCGGCAGACCCGCCCCCCGGGCCGCTTTGATTCTCTTGCTGGAGAAAATTCGATGTGGAGTTCCAAGGATGTTTACTATATTTCCGACGGCACCGGGATCCTGGCCACCAACCTGGGCCAGGCCCTGATCTGCCAGTTCCCGGAGACCAGTTTCAACGAGGAGCGCTTTCCCTTTATCCGGACCAGGAAGGAAGCGGAAGAGATCCTGGCCCATATTCTCAAGCGTTCGGCCGGCCGGCGGCCCCTGGTTTTCAGCACCATCATCGATGGCGAGGTCCGGTCGATCTTTGATTCGCCGGAGGTGGAGTTCTTTGATGCCTTTGGCGGTTTTCTCGACCGGCTGGAGACCTGCATCGAGGCCGAGGCATTACGCGAGCCGGGATTTTCCCATCATATCAACGATGTGGCCATGAACCGGCGGGTCGAGGCGATCAACTACTGCCTGGCCCACGACGACGGCACCAAGGCCGACGAGTATGACGAGGCCGAGGTGATTCTGCTCGGGGTCTCCCGGGCCGGCAAGACCCCGGTAAGTGTTTATCTCGCCACCCAGATGGGACTGCGTTCCGCCAATTTCCCCCTTACCTCGGAGTACCTGAACAGCTACCGGCTGCCGGAGTCGATCCTGATGAACCGGAAAAAGGTGGTGGCCCTGACCACCTCGCCGGAACTGCTGCACAGTGTTCGGGAAAAACGCTACGCCGGGAGCAAGTACGCCAGGATGTCCACCTGTATCGAAGAGATCCAGCAGGCCCGGCAGATTTTTCTGAAGCAGAAGATCCCGGTGGTGAGTACGGCGGGCAAATCCATTGAGGAGATCGCCACCCAGGTAATCCAGCACCTGGGGGTTTCGCGCAAATCCCTGTTATGAGTAACAGCGTGATGGAACCGGAAACAGAAACGAGCAGACCCTGGTATGTCTATATTGTCCGCTGCCGGGACGAAAGTCTTTATACCGGAATTACCACGGACGTGGGCCGCCGGGTAATGGAACATAATCACGAGACAAACGGGGCCCGCTACACCCGGCCGCGGCGGCCGGTGCGCCTGGTATATCAGGAACAGGCCCCCTCCCGCTCCGCGGCCCTGAAACAGGAGGCGCGGATAAAGCGACTAAGGGCCCCGGCCAAAAAGCGGCTGATCGCGGCCCAACCGGCCGGGGGTAATAAGGGCGTTACCTTTTCCGATGCGGAAAGTGACAACAGGCCTTGATGAGCCTGACAAATGTTGTTCATCGGCGGGGCAGGGCCCTGTTTGACCTTTTGCCTTGCATTTTCAACGGTATTTTTATAGTTTTCTGAGGTGGTGGACGGAAAAGAGGTCCACCCATGCATGGCTCGCCCGGCCGGTTGCCGGTCGAGCATGCCCTTGCAGCCACACATCTCGTATTGCTGCTCCACCCGCTGTCAACCCTTTACCGGGAGGTGCAGGATGACCACCAAGTTTTCCTTTTCCAAAAACGAGCAGGAGCTTCTGCCCGCTTTTCGCCGGAAGATGAATAACGCCGAATCAACCGAGGATGTACGGAAATTTTTTGTGCGAACCGTCATCAACCTGTTCGGCACCATTTTTTCGGATTCCCTTGAGGTCGAGTATGAAGATGTTTTCCTCCGGCCGGACGCAGCGCCTTTTTTCGGGTTGAGTACCAGGCTGGCCGGGGATGCGCGTTTCCAGGCGATCTGGAACGGTTCGGACCTGCCCAGTGTGGTCGGGCGGCTGGCCAAGTCCGCCCGCTGCCGTTTCCGGCACATGGAAAAAAACCCGGAAAAGACCGAGGCCAAGATCAGGAGGTAGGGGCCTGGGGACAGGTCGCCTTGTCGCCGCGGATATCCTTGCCGAACAGGCTGCTGCCCCGCACCATGGCACAGAAATCGCCGCACATGGTGCAGGTTTTCCGGTCTTCCGGGACCCGGCCGCGGCGGATCTCTTCCGCCTTTTCCGGGAACATCAGCAGGCCGAGATGATCCTGCCAGCGGCTGTCGCGCCGGGCCAGGGCCACCTTTTTCTCCTGCTCGCGGCGGTCCGGGTACTTGGCAATGTCCCCGATCCGGGCCGCCAGCCGGGTGGCCCGGAGCCCTTCCCGCACATCATCCTCATTGGGCAGGGCCAGGTGTTCGGCCGGGGTGATGTAGCAGATCAGGTCCGCCCCGTAACGGGCCGCGTTGGCCGCGCCGACGGCCGCGGTGATATGGTCGTAGCCAGCGCCGCTGTCCGCCGGCAGGGGGCCTAGCACATAGTAGGGCGCATTGTTGCTCATCCGTTTCTCCAGCATGATGTTAGCCTCGATCTCGTCCAGGGGCACATGGCCCGGACCTTCCACCATCATCTGGCAGCCCATTTCCCGGCCCAGGTCGGCCAGCTCGCAGTTGATGATCATCTCCGCCATCTGGGCCCGGTCATGGCTGTCATGGATCGCCCCGGCCCGGATGCCGTTGCCCAGCGAAAGCACGGCGTCATATTTTTTCATCAGCTCGCAGACCCGGTCGAATTGTTCGTAGAGCGGGTTTTCCCGGTTATGGTATTCCATCCACGAGACCATGAAGGTGCCGCCCTTGGAGACCAGGCCGCCGTACCGGTAGCCCTGTTTGCGCAGCCGCTCGATGCTGAAGCGGTTGATCCCGCAGTGGATCGCCATAAAGGAGATACCGTCAACCAACTGGCGTTCGATCAACTCGAACAGGTATTCGGGATCCAGCTTGTTGGGGTTGCGGTATCTGCGGCTCGCCTCGGCAAAGGCCTGGTAGAGCGGAACATTGCCCACCGGCAGGGAGCAGCCGGCCAGCACCGCCCGCCGGATCGCGTCCAGGTCGCCGCCAGTGGAAAGCTCCATCAGGGTATCGGCCTGCTCCTGCTCGGCAACCCGGGCCTTGCGCACCTCCAGCTCGATGTCGCTGATATCCGAGGAGGTGCCGATGGAGGCGTTGACCTTGGTGCGCAGGCCGGTGCCGATGCCCACTGTTTTCTGCTGCTTGCGGTTGGGGTTGTTGGGGATCACGATTTCGCCGGTTGCCACCCGCTGGCGGATGATCTCCCCGGAAAAATCTTCCTCGGCCGCCACCTGGGCCATCAGCGGGCTGACCACCCCTTGCCGGGCCAGTTCGATCTGGGTTTTCATTGTCTGTCTCTCCCTGTTCCGCCGTCCGCGCGGGCATAAAAAAATCCGCGCTCCAGGAAAAAACCCGGAACACGGAAATGCGCGGACATGCAATTCTGATTATTATCAACCCCTGGCAGGTCTTCTGACTTACAGATCACCCCCTGGCCCGCGCCTTCCCGTTCCCCAGGGGGAGCAGTGGCATTGTGCGGGGCAGGGTCCCTGTTTACAGCGCCGGCCCAACGTTACGGATTCACACCGTATTCCCTTTTCATTGCCGCTGTCTAGCAGCGGTCAACACCAGGGGTCGTTTCCTTGATGATGGCCCACTCTTTAACTGGAATTGATCAGAAATGCAAGCCGGACGGCTTAGGAACGGGGTTCAAGCCTATGGGTGAATAGCGGCGACAGGAGGTAGGCGAGCAGATAGGCCAGGGCCAGGTAGCCGAAATAGGGGGTGAATACCGAGATGATGAGCAGGGCCAGGTTCAGCCGGCCGAACCAGGGATGGCGATCCGTAAAACGGCCGATGTGGAGGTAGTGGACCGGGTAGAGGTTCATCAGCAGGGCAGTGGCCGGCAGCAGGCCGACGCTGAACAGTCCCCAGAAGCGGGTCATCTCCGAGCCGTTGGCCAGGGCCTGGCTGTAGAGCAGTATCGGCGCGGTGACCAGGAGAGCGGCGGCAGGGGTGGGCATGCCTTTGAAAAAACCGGGAATCGGCGCCGGGTCCAGGGTGAAGTAGATGAGCCGGCCGATACCGAACAGGCAATAGATAAGGGCGATCCAGCCCAGGGGCAGGCCGGAGATCTCGGCCAGCGGCGAGTCGGAGAGGACCAGGTAGAAGATCAGGGCCGGGACCAGGCAGAAGCTGATCCCGTCGGCAATATCGTCCAGAATGGAGCCCAGGCTGATACCCGGCCGGGGATCGTTGCCGGCCGCCGGCTCGGTCAGCCCCAGTCGCCGGGCCAGGGCCCCGTCCAGTTTGTCGAAGATCGCCGCGCCGAGTACCAGCAGGTAGGCGGCCCGCATCCGGTCCTGGTAAGCGAAAAAGATGGCCAGCAACCCCATCATCGCGTTCATGAAGGTAAGGAAATTGGGAAAAAAGGAGAGAATCAGCCGCCGGAGCTGATCGTCCTCATGACATACCTCGTCCAGGCAGAGGGAGCCATATTTCCGGAAATGGGCGGCAATGGAGCCGAAGGTGATGATCAACAGCAGGATTTCGATGCTGAGATAGAAGCGAAGGGGCAGGGTGGCCAGTTTTTCCACCCAGCTGTAGATTGAAAGCGAGGGGCCGCCCGGGAGGTAGAAGGCATGCACATAGAGCAGGGCCGCCACCGGCGCCGCGGCCATGGTCCGCAGCCGGCGGAAATCCCGGGCCTCGGGTTCCGGAACCTGCTGGTCGGCATAGCCGCGGATAAAGTGGGCGAAATTGTCCCGGACCAGCACGCTGATGCAGAGAAAGAGGACCAGAATCGCGTGCAGCATCTCCGGCCGGGTATGGCCGGGCGCGGCAAAGATCAGCCGCCACATCATGCCGGCGACGATCAGCGGGAAGATGATCGAATAGACCACCCGGTCCATCATCCGGTCGGCCAGGTCGGCCAGGGTGGGATGGGGGTGGTAGCGGGCCGCAAACCATCCGTCCACCAGGTCGAAGCCCATGGCGATCCCCAGCAGGATTACCCCGGCAAGGTAGATCTGCGGCTCCCGGGTCCAGAGCACGGCCACGGCGCAGAGCATGCTGGCAAAGACCAGCGGCGGCCGGCCGTAGATAAAGAGCGCGGTCAGGGTTCGGGAAAGTCTGGTGGTTCCTGGCATTGTTCGTCCTGGAGATGGTCGCGAAGGGGCCTGTTTTACTGCATGGTGGTTGCGCACCTTACCATAGCCGCCAATAAAATAGCCAGCCCCGCGCCATCGATTCCCGGCCGGACCGCGTATCCGCGCAA
Organism: Desulfobacterales bacterium; assembly: GCA_021647905.1. Taxonomy (NCBI): domain Bacteria; kingdom Pseudomonadati; phylum Thermodesulfobacteriota; class Desulfobacteria; order Desulfobacterales; species Desulfobacterales bacterium. The sequence goes on from JAKITW010000061.1 coordinate 13,368, forward strand.
TTACGGATGGCGCCTCTTTGCCGGACCGTTAACTTTGCAAGAGAGTCATGGTGTGGTATGTATCGGCTCGGGAAAAAACGTGAAAGGTGAAACGCGGAAGGTGAAATGTGAAAGATCACGATTGGCGGCAGAGTAAAGATAATTCAATCGGGCTGGATCAGCCGGCTGTACTGGAAATCCTTTTCCACCCTCGCCCGGAGGTGGTGGGCCCGTTGCCGCCCCGGGCCGAGGACCATCTTGTTCCGGTGAGCGATGGAGCGCAACTGGGGGCCCGCTTTCACCTGGCTGCCCCGGATGAGCCCCATATTCTTTTTTTTCACGGCAACGGCGAGACGGTCAATGATTATGACCAGGTCGGTGCCCGGTTCAGCGCCACGGGCCTCAGCTTTCTTGCCGTGGATTTCCGGGGCTACGGCATCAGCACCGGGACCCCGCGGGCCTCGACCCTGCTCAGCGACGCCCATCTGGTGTTTGCAATGGTCCGGGAATGGATGGCCGCCGGTAACCGGAGCGGGCCCCTGCTGCTGATGGGCCGGTCCCTGGGCACTGCCTGCGCCGTGGAGCTGGCCGTGGCCCATATGGATGATATTGCCGGCCTGATCATTGAAAGCGGCTTTGCCACCACCCTGCCCCTGCTGATCCGGCTGGGGGTCGATGTGAACGGGCTGGGTCTGACCGAGGCGGACGGCTTTGGCAACGTGCGCAAGATCGAGCGGATGACCAAAGCGATCCTGCTCATCCATGGTCAGAACGACCAGATTATTCCGGTGGCCGAGGCTGCCATTCTCCATGCCCAGTGCAGTGCCCGCAACAAGGAGTTGCAGATTGTGCCTGGCGCGGATCATAACTCGATCATCGCCAGAACCGGCAGGATGTACTTTGAGGTCATCAAGCGGTTTGTCCACAAGGCCTGCGGGATCCGCGCGAAACGGCGGCGCAGGCAAAAGAAGTCATAACCTTGATCCGGCACGTGGCCGAGGAGCGATGGGCAGGGATGAAATGATCCGGCCGGGGTGGGTTCAGGCATTTCCCAGTTCGGGATGAAGGACCTTGATCCGGTCGATGTAATGGAGAATATTCTCCTTTAATTCCAGAGTCGGCTGGTCGAGAAACTGTACCCCCATGCCCCGCTCCAAGGGATCTTTGCCGCGCTTGACCCAGACCACCGCCGCCGGGACCTCCACCTCCTTGAGGGCGCCGAAGGAGAAGAGCAGTTTGACCTGGCTGCCCACCGGCGGCGGGTCTGCGGCGCAGATGAACATCCCGTCCACTGAAATATCCCGGTTGAACGAGATGATATAATTTTTCCGGTGGATATAGTTGACCTTGAAGCTGGCCGGAACGCGTGCATGAATCCGGCGGTCCCTTTCGCCCATGTATATTCTCCGTGTTGGTCCTGGTCGTTCCATAACCGGTTAACGGCTTTTTCCGTAACCGGACAACGGCCGTCCTCTCTTCCGTAGATAGTAAAAATATCCGGCAAGGACAAGAAGTATAAGCGGCAACCCGTGGCCGACGGGCACTGGTTAGCCCAGAATTATTTCATTAAGCCCTTCTATCACGAAACCTAATTCTTTACTGGAGGCCTTGCCGATTTTCTTGCCAAGTCGTTTAATTGACAGGGTTCTGATCTGGCTTATTTTTGCCCAGGACTTCTTGGGAAGTTTTGAACTGCTCAGTTCGAGGGTCAACGGGAAACCGGCTTTCTGCGGCTGGCTGGTGATTGCAACAGCGATTACGGTGCCGGAATGTTTGTTGAAAACATCACGACTCAGAATAAGAACAGGCCGCAGACCTGCCTGTTCGTGCCCAATAGCAGGATTTAAGTTTGCCCAACAAATATCACCTCTTAATATTCCGGCCATTCTTCAATCTCCGAGGATATTCCTTCGTCGGCAAGAGCTTGTTCAAACTCAGGATTTAATTTGGCGCATTCAACTTCCAGCCGATTTTGTTCGATCTTGTTCAGCTTTTCTTTGATTGCTTCCTGAATAGCCTTGCTGCGATTAGGAAAAGTGTGAGATTTGACCAAGAGATCAAGCCGGTTCAAAATGTTTTCTTCAATTGTGATTGCGATTTTCGCGGTTGCCATAACATTGCCTCCTGGTATTACAATATATCATACCGAGGCGGTGTGCAACTTTTAACTCTTTTTTCGTGAAACCAGGGACCACCCTATATTCCCCTTGTCCGTAACCAGCCACAGGGCAAGGCACCGGCACTCCGGTAAACTCCAGGCCGGTGGTCGCTGATCGTCTGATCAGCGGCGGTAACTCTGGCGCCGGTGCTCAGCAACCGTCATGATGACGATTTTTTCTTCATGGTTGATTTGATAGAAAAAGCGGTAGCTGCCGATTCGGTAACGCCAGGCTGGAGGGTTGTAATGCCGCAGTTTTTTGATATTAAGACCGAAGTCAGGCGATTTTTTCAGCTGGGGATAGATATGTTCACGCAGTTTCTTTTTGATCTTGTCCCGCCGTCCTTCAAAGTCCTGCTCAAGGTCCGCCAGAAAGCCTTCGGTCTCGAATATTCTATACATCGACGAACGAGCCCTTCATCTCCCGGGCTTCCGCGGCACCGCGTTTTAGACGCTTGGTCAGAACAGGATTGGCAAGGATTTCTTCCATTTCCAACTCATCCACAAAGGAGTCCTCTTCAAGTTTCCGCAGGGCCAGAAAACTTATCAGGTTGGAAAGGGAACGTTTCACGCTGCCGGCAGCGCTGGAAAATTTTTCATACTCCTCGTCGGAGAGGCGCAGGGTTACGGTTTTGGACATGGATCACCTCCATTGTGTTCGTTTGTGTTTATAATAACGCATTGTGAGGTTGATGCAATAAAAAGCAGGTGGCATCCGGGGCATCCGCGGGGGCATCCGGGACGTCCCGCAGTTCAGTTGTAACTGGCTGACGACCGTCCTCTCTTCCGTAGATAGTAAAAATACCCGGCAAGGGCAAGAAGTATAAGCGGCAACCCGGCGCCGGGGGGCAGGCCGGCATTCTTTGTTGTTGTATTTCGCCCGGTTATCTGGTAGAGCCTTCTATATCGTAACCGTTCACCAGCACCAATACCGCCTGTCGACCATTTCCACGGAGATGCTTTCGCCCCTTTTCCGCACCAGGGGCCGCGCCTCCAAGGTCCGGGTTCCGCAAACCTGTCCGGCGCATTGAGAGACCAGCAATACCGGCCGTAAAAGGACCGTATAAGCCATGCTGTTTCGCACCTGTGAGTTCCATTGCCGATTCACCACCCCGGCGCTGCTGCCTGAATTCAAGGGCTCCATGCTGCGCGGCGCCTTTGGCCATGCCCTGAAGCGGGTGGCCTGCACCCTCGGCCGGCAGCGCTGCGATGACTGCCTCCTGGCCCCGGCCTGCGGTTATGCCTTTATCTTTGAAGCGGCCAGGGCACTGCCGGGCAATGGAAACGACCGGCCCAGAAATTCCGGCCCGCCCCTGCCCTTTGTCCTGAATCCACCCCAAGAGCCTGACCGGGATTATAAGCCGGGCGATCCCCTTGAATTCAGTCTGACCCTGTTCGGCCGGGCCAACGATTTCCTGCCCCATATCATCTATGCGGTGGAACAGATGGGGGAGTCCGGCCTGGGGAAAAAAACCAGGGCCGGCCAGGGCTGTTTCCAACTCCTCGCCATCAGCTCGGGCGCCACCACCATCTATGACGGCGAGCGCAAGATTCTTAAACAGCAGCCTCCCCTGGAGCGCCTTAGCCTGGGCGCTTCACCAGCCGAACCGGCCCGGGCCGTATCGGTCCACCTGCTCACTCCGCTCCGGCTCAAATACCATAACCGGTTCCAGGACACCCTGCCTTTCCATGTCCTCATCCGGGCGGCCCTGCGGAGGATCTCCACCCTGGCGGAGATCTATGGCGATGGGGAACCGCAACTGGATTACCAGGGAATAATCAAACGGGCCCAAGGCATAGAGATCAAAGAGAACAAATGCCGTTGGATCGACCTGACCAGGTACAGCAACCGCCAGAAGACCGCCATGCGGATAGGCGGGATTAAGGGCATGGTTTCGTATCAGGGCGATCTGGCCGAGTTCCTGCCCCTGCTCCAATTCTGCGAAAAGAGCCATCTGGGCAAGCAGACCGCCTTTGGCCTGGGCAGGATCGAACTGACGGTGGACGGTGGAACTGCCGGTTGACCCTCCTTCGCCTGATGGCTCCGGCGGGCAGGCAGTGGGCGGTGGATGGAAAACAGATGCCGGCAAATGGAATGGGGGTGACCGAGGATGGACCTGCTGCCGACTGAAAGAATAGCAGACCAAATCCTT
>JAKITW010000062.1 GCA_021647905.1 Desulfobacterales bacterium
CCTTTCCCGGTCCAACCTCAAACGTACGGGGTTTACCGAAACCTTACCGCTGGCTGGCGCTTCTGGCGGCAAGGGAAAATGGTCTGCAAATAGATGCGGGGGTTTACGCCCTGGGATGTGCTGTAATCATAAGCCTGGGTCACCCAAGGTCCGTTCCCTCAGGCTGGAACCGGTATTATGGTGCAGACCACCCGGCGTTGGTTGCGGGGGCCGTTGAACTCGCAGAGAAAGATGTTCTGCCAGCGGGAAAGCCCGAGTTTGCCGTCAATGATCGGCACTGTCTCCGAAGGCCCGATGAATGGCGCTGTCAAGCAGCGCAATTTTTTTTATTTGGCATAATCCAGGGAAACTCCTTCCGGTCCGGTCAACTCGTTTAAAAGGGTTGCCATTCGTGCCCGGTGGGAGCCGGGCCAGTAGATTCGGTCGCACTCCTCGCAGCGGGTAAAGGTATGGTAATATTTTCGGGTCAGCGGTTCAAGGCGGTCAAACACCTCTTCCCTGGCCACCGGCTGAAGCTGGCCGTTGCAGCGCATGCAGCGGCTGAAAGGACGGATCCTGGAGCCCAGGCCGAAGAGTTGCACGACCTCCCGGAGCTGCTCGTCAGGCTGCCGGGCCCGGATCAGATGGCCGAAGACCACGATCTTGTGTTTGAGCAGGCCGCTGTCCCGGGTCAGGAGGATTCGCTCCTCCCGGACCGCCAGTCCGGCAAGGTCCCGGTCTGCCAGGCCTGGATGATAACCGGTGTCGAATCCGGCCATCCGTAACCAGGGGGCCAGCTTGCCCACGTTGACGTCCACCAGGAAGCGGGTCGCGCCAAGCGGCTCGGGTCTCAGTTTCGTGGCCACGCTGAAGTCCACCGGCGGGGTGAGCGGCCGGGCCGCGATTCGATCACCGGGTTCCACAATATGGGCAAAGGAGACCTCCCGGCCATTGACCTCGAGACGGGATATCTCGGCATGGGGAATGCCCAGCGACTCCAGCAGGTCCTTGATCGAGGTCCTGCGCCGGAGCGGAAGACAGAGCCTTTTTTCGGCCCGCAGGCGCCGCTGCCGCAGCAGGAGGTTCAGGTCGCCGTGCAGAAGGAGTTGGATTTCCATCATGCTCACCGGTTCGTCAGCCCCAGGGGGCAGAGGAATTCCCGGCGGATCCGTTCTTTCATCTCGTCTGCCGGCGTTGTGTCTATCTCTCCGGCCAGGGAGGCGAGGCGGGTTGCATGGCCCTGGATCCGTTGCCGGCAGCTCTGGCGGGCCGTGTCGATTTCCCGCCAGTCCCGGTTTTTTATGAAGCTCCGGCAGGCAGGTCTGATCTCAATAAAAAGCTTTTTGCGCAGGCCGTCGAGAAAGGAGGCGTAGAAGCCCAGGGATGCCTCGCGCCGGTTGGCGATGATGTAACCGAGCATTCCCTTGGGATGGGTGTCAGCCAGGATGTCCTTGAGCCCCCGGGCCAGAAGCTCCACCGGTGAGGCCGGAAAGGCGGCGATGATCTTTTTCAGGGTCGCGCCGGGCAGGGGGCCGGGCTGCATCTCGCCGACCTCATGCCGGAGATAGGTCTCCATCTCCTCTTTTACCAGGAGATCGAACCCCTGCCGGAGCCGGGCCGGGTCCAGGGAATTGTCCTGGTCCAGGAACCCGTAATGGCCCAGGGCAAAGAGCAGGCCCTCCCGTCCCGAGGGCCGCATCTCCTGGATCTGGTCCCAGAGATAGAAGCGGAACGGCTCCTGCCGGAAATAGATGGTGTTGTCCCGGGTCATGGCAAAGGGCGCTGACAGTTCCCGGGCCTTTTCCCGGCCGAGGATGACCGCCCGGCAGCCGTTGATCTTTCGTTCCGCCACCCTTTCGGCGATGAAAAAGATCGCCTTCAGCGACCGGCCGTAGCCGGCGCCGTAGACCAGTCCGTGACGCCCCAGGGAGAGGTTTGCCTCTCTGGTGGCAAAGGGGTCGAGCCGGGCGGAATCCACGGGCAGCGCCAGGAACGACTTGTGGCCATGTCCTTCCCATGACCTCTCCTTGGCATCGATCCAGTCGAGCAGTATCCCGGACTCCGGCTCGTCCCAGGGATCGAGTCCGGTTTCCCACTTATAGAGGTTGCGCAGCTTGAGTACCAGGATACAGAGGGAAAAGACCCCGTTGTCCCGGGCATCGGAGATGGCGCAGTTGGTCCGGACTGTCTCAAGCAGGGCTTGCAAAACGCTGGGCTCCTTTTTTTCGTTCCGCGGCTGGTTGACGGGCCGGGCTGAAAATACAATCTCCGGCCGGCCCTGTTTCAGCGGTAATCCTCTTTGCCCGGCAATCCTTGACAGATACGGTGAACTGGGGTAACGATCAGACAGGACCGGGAAGAACAGTGACCGCCGGAGATCGCCTGCCGGTGTGCCGGCGGCCGGTCCGGATGCCGGCTGCTTTTCGATCAGATATTGTACCTTAAAACCAGGGTTCTCCGGTAATAAAAATTCCGCCCCGGCTCCCGGGGCCGGGAAATATTGATGCTGCGTCGCTATCTGGCCACCCTCCTCGATAAACTGAGATCCAGGGAAGAGCTTGTCCTGATGGTCCTGGCGGTGATCGTCGGGGCCGGTACCGGACTGGCCGCGGTGATTTTCATCCGGTTGATTTCCTTTATCAACTGGTTCGCCTATGGAGAACTGGGTGCCTTCTTTCCCCAGTGGGGCCGGATCTGGTTCATTGTCATTCCGGTGATCGGGGCCCTGGCCGGCGGCCCGATCATTGCCTATTTTGCCACTGAAGCCAAAGGGCACGGCGTGCCCGAGGTGATGCAGGCCCTGATTCAATGCGGCGGCCGGATTCGTCCCCGGGTGGCGCTGGCCAAGATCGTTGCCTCGGCCCTCTGTATCGGTACCGGCGGCTCGGCCGGCCGGGAAGGGCCGGTGGTTCAGGTCGGATCCACCCTGGGATCCTCTGTGGGGCAGTGGTTGCGCCTCTCCGACGAACGGATCAAGAACCTGGTGGCCTGCGGCGCGGCGGCCGGCATTGCCGCCACCTTTAACGCCCCCATTGCCGGGGTACTCTTTGCCACCGAGATCCTGATGAGTGAATTTCAGGTCACGGTCTTCGGCAATGTGATGCTCGCCTCGGTTTCCGCCTCCATTGTCAGCCAGGTCTTTCTCGGCGCCCGGCCGGCCTTTGAAATCCCCACCTATGTCCTGCATTCGCCCTGGGAGATCCTCCTCTACGTGCTGTTGGGGCTCCTGGCCGCCCTGGTGGGGGTCGGCTTTATCCGGCTCCTTGACAGCATGGAGACCATGTTCGATTCCTGGCGGTTCCCCGCCTATGCCAAGCCGGCGGTCGGCGGCCTGTTGCTGGGGCTGCTCGCCTATGTTTATCCCCATGTCACCAGCCTGGTGTCGGTCTATGGCTCGGAAACCCGGCTGGGTCTGCCCCTGATCGACAACATTCCCCATATCTATGGATCCGGCTTTGCCTTTCTCGACCATGTCCTGCAGGGCAGCGCCCCCTTCTGGCTGCTGGTGATTCTTATATTCTTAAAGCCGCTGGCCACGGCTTTTACCCTGGGCTCGGGCAACTCCGGCGGTGTCTTTGCCCCTTCCCTGTTCACCGGCGCCGTGCTCGGCGGCGCCTTCGGCCATGTCTGCCAGGAGTTTTTCCCGGCCATGGGGATCGAGGTGGGGGCCTATGCCCTGGTGGGAATGGCAGCGGTGTTTGCCGCCGCGGCCCGGGCGCCGCTCACCTCCATCCTTATTGTTTTTGAGATGAGTAACGACTATCGCCTGATCCTCCCCCTGATGGCCGCCAGCATGGTGGCCTCCTCGGTTGCCCAGTGGCTGCAGCCGGAATCGATCTATACCATCAAGCTGGCCAAGCGGGGGATCCGTTTCGGCCTGGGCCGGGACCTGGACGTGATGCAGGGGGTCCGGGTGGAGGAGATGATGAACAGGAACCCGGTGACCGTGGAAAAGGACCAGAGCGTGGCCGAGCTGTTCGCCATGTTCCAGGAGACCAATCTGCGCGGTTTTCCGGTTACGGCGGGCGATGAACTGTACGGGATCGTGACCCTCCAGGACATGGAGCGGACCATTGCAAAAATGGAGCACACCCTGCACCGGAAGGACGTGTCGCTCAAGGACCTGCGGGTCTGGGACGTGGCCACCCCTGATCCGATAACCGTGTTTCCCGACCAGCCGATCTGGGCGGCGATCCGCAAAATGTCGCCCCGGGACCTGGAACGCCTGCCAGTGGTCTCCCGGGACAATCCGCGCAGGCTGCTGGGCCTGATCAGCCGCAGTGACATCCTCCGGGCCTATGATGTCGGTCTGATGCGGAAACGCCGGGACCCGGCGATCCGGGAACAGATGGCCCTGCGGCGGATTGCCGATGTGGAACTGGTGGAGGTGACCGTGGCCGAAGGAGACCCGGGCCAGGACCTGACCCTGGCCGAGATACCCCTGCCGGCCGGGGCCAACCTGGTCACCATTCAACGGGATGACGCGGTGCTGGTGCCGACCCGGGACACCAAGATCATGGCCGGCGACCATCTTTCCATTTTCTGCCGGCCCGATCTTGTCGATCAGGTCCGGGGGCTGTTTACCAACAATTATCGAGATGAAAAGAAATGAAAGAGGAACAGCAACGATTCATGGCCGCGGCCCTGGCCGAGGCCGAACAGGCCCTGCTGGCCGGTGAATTTCCAGTGGGCTGCGTCCTGGCCCGGGACGGGGTGATCCTGGCCCGGGGCCGCCGGATCAACAGCACCCCGGCAACGGTGAACGAACTGGACCATGCCGAGATCGTGGCCCTGCGGAAACTGGCAGTAAAATATCCTGGAATGGATCTGGCCGGTGTTACCGCTTATTCCACCATGGAGCCCTGCCTGATGTGCTATGCGGCCCTGATTTTAAACGGGGTCAGGACCATTGTCTATGCCTACGAAGACGTGCTGGGCGGCGGCACTGGTCTCGATCCGGCGGGCCTTGGCCCGTTGTACCGGGAGATGGCGGTGACCCTGGTGCCGGGGGTGTTGCGCCACGAGAGTCTGAGCTTGTTTAAACGTTTTTTCGCCTCTCCGGACAACGCCTACCGGCAGAAGAGTCCCCTGGCCGGATACACCCTGGCCCTGGGGGAAAAGGAAGCGCATCAACAATGAGTACCCCCCAGGCAAAGACCGTGGGATTCAAGCCCGGTGAACGGAATGTCTTTTTTCATCTGCTCACCGGTTGCAACCTTTCCTGCAAGCATTGTTATATCAATCCGGACCGGCATGGCCGCGTCCCGGTTGCCAGAGAAAGGCTGGGCGCCTGGCTTGGGCTCTTTGCCGCGCCGGAAAAGGAGACCAACCTCATCCTGCTCGGCGGCGAGCCCACCCTGCATCCTGACCTCGCCTGGGGGATTGAAGAGGCCAAACGACTGGGATACACCTCGGTGACCGTGGATACCAACGGTTTTCTCTTTCACGACCTTCTGGATCATACCAGCCCCGAGGTGCTGGATTTCCTGAGCTTCAGCCTGGACGGACCCACCCCGGAGGTCAATGATTCGATCCGGGGAAAGGGGGTTTTTGCCCGCTGCACCGAGAATCTGAAAAAGGCGGTGGCCCGGGGATTCAACGTCAGCGTGATCTATACGGTGAGCAGCCGCAACATTGATCAGCTGCGGAAAATGCCCGGTCTGCTGGCCCGCTGGGGGGTCAAACGCTTCTTTATCCAGGTGATCGGCATTCGCGGCAAGACCGCCCGGGACCAGCCCGGGGGCTGGCAGCTGAGCCCGGAGCAATGGCTGGCCGTGGTGCCGCCGGTGGCCAGGGCCGCGGCCGGGCTGGGGCTTACGGTCATCTTTCCCAAGGTGTTTCTCGACAAGGATGAGATCTTTCAGTGCGCCGGCCGGGTGGCGGAGAATTTCTTTATCTTTCCCAACGGCCGGGTCTACATCTGCCCCCTGTGCGAGGATTATCCGCTCAACGCCTTCCGGATCGAGCAGAACCGGCTGCTGGTTAATCCGGGACTCACCGAGCAGCGGCTCTTTACCCTGGACATTGTTGAGGGCTGCGTGATGAACAAGCTCCTGCAGCCGGACAACCTGAGCTATGACCGGGACGGCCGCCCTGTTTACCGAATATCATGTTGCCTGCTCAAGCAGGAGATGAGAATGCCCGGATGACCAGGATGCCGGCCTCGTAGAGCCCGGCCAGGGGAAAGGCCAGCAGAAGCGTGGCCATGAGGTCGCCGGCACTGAGGAGAAGGGCCAGGGCCAGCAGACCGGGATAATAATACTTGCGCTGCTCGCGGAAGTATGCCGGGGCCACCAGGCCGGTCTTGCTCGCCACCACCATCAGAAAGGGAATCTCGAAGGCCAGGCCGAAGGCCAGGCTGGTACGGGCGACAAAGGTCAGGTAGCCGCCCATTTTGGGGAGCGGTTCAAGGTTTTCGTTGGCAAATCCCAGGAAAAAGGAGAGCATCTTGGGAAGCACCACGAAATAGGCAAAGGCGGCCCCCCCGGCAAACAGGAGGCTGGCCCAGAAAATGACCAGGAACATGACCCTTTTTTCCCGGCCGGTCAGGCCCGGGGCCACGAACATCCAGGTCTCGTAAAGCAGCACTGGAAAACTGAAAATAATCCCCACCAGTACGGACAGTTTCAGGTAGGCGATAAAGGCCTCGGTGAGGTTGGTATAGATGAGCGAGACTGCTTCCGGCCGGCTGACAAAGAGCGGGGCCATGAAAAAACGGCTGATCGGCTCGGAAAAGATATAGGCGACAATGCTGCCAACGAGTATCGCCAGGCAGACAACGGAAACCCGGTGCCGCAGTTCCCTGAGGTGGCTCTGGAGTAAGGTGGGCTCCGCGGTCATGCCGAATCGCTGTCTTTACCGGTCCCTGCCGGCCGCTCATCTTCCGGGGCATGGGGGGGCGTCCCGCTCTCCGGTTCCCGGACAGTCCGGCCGGCGGTCTCCGTGCCCTCCGCCGGTTCGGCCCCCTCTGCTGTCGCCGCTGGTTTGGCCCCCTCTGCTGTCGCCGCCGGTTCCGCCCCCTCCGCTGTCTTTCCTGCAACGGCCGGCTGTTCAAACAGCTCCGCATACTCGGCGGCTTCCGCGCTCAAAACGCTGGGCGGGAGACCCTTGTAGGCCTGTTCCAGTTTGTCGTTGTTCTCGGTGATCTCGTCCCAGGCGGATTTGTCCTCGTCATCCTCGCGCAGTTGTTCCTTAAGGGTGTTGGCCGCCTTTTTCAACTCAAGAACGCCCTTGGCCAGAGACTTGGCCAGTTCGGGAAGCTTGTCCGGGCCGACCACGACCAGGGCAACCGCCATGATCAGGATTAATTCGGGGAGTCCGATTCCAAACATGATGATCTCGTAAGAAGTACTGAGGTTTCAATTGCCGGAAAGTGAAATCAACAAGGTGGTACAAGAACCGCCGGCCGCTCCGGTTTGCCGGGGCGAGCGCCCGCGTGTTCATGTCCGGGAACGGCGCTGGACCGGCAATATCGCCGTGGGGAGCGGCCCCGCGACGTATCGCGGCAATGTACGGTATTTGTCCGGGGGTGTCAAGACGCGGCTGAGATAATGGCCAGCAGCCGGCTTGATTGACTTTTGCAGGGTCTTTTACTATTATTGCTCTTTTTGTATTACGATGGTAGGGTGTCTGCCGCGCGGGAATGGGGTCTCCTTTACCTGTTTACAGTCGCGTCAAAAACCTGGGCCCCGGGACCAGGTCAGTGACAGTCGGCTCAGCCGATAACTTATATCGCTATGAAAAATAATCAGTTTTTTGCAGGAGAAGACAATGGCCAACGTGGTTGTGGTTGGGACCCAGTGGGGTGACGAGGGGAAAGGCAAGATCGTTGATCTGCTCACCCGCTATGCCGACTGTATCGTCCGTTTCCAGGGCGGCAACAATGCCGGCCACACCCTGGTGGTCGAGGGGAAACAGTTCATTTTTCATATCATCCCTTCCGGGATCCTGTATGAAGACAAGAGATGCATGATCGGCAATGGGGTGGTTATCGACCCCGGGGTCCTGTTGCAGGAGATGGATAAACTGGCGGGCAACGGCCTTGCCGTGAACCCGGAGCGGCTGTTGATCAGCGAGAACGCCCACCTGATCATGCCCTATCATAAATCCCTGGATCATGCCCAGGAGGCCAGCAAACAGAGCGACAAGAAGATCGGTACCACCGGTCGCGGCATCGGACCCTGTTACGGGGACAAGATCCTGCGCAAGGGGATCAAGTTCGGCGATATCCTGGATGACGGTCTGTTCCGGGACAAGCTCAAGGAGAACGTGGAAGAGAAGAACTTCATGCTCACCCGGCGGTTCAATGCCGAGCCGGTCTCCTTTGACGAGATTCACGGCCGGTTCCAGCAGTATGCGGACAGGCTTTCCTCCTATATCGGCAACGTCTCCCTGGAGCTTGATACGGCCCGCAAGGCCGGCAAACATATCCTCTTTGAGGGAGCCCAGGGCACCCAGCTCGATATTGACCACGGCACCTATCCCTTTGTCACCTCTTCCAATACCGTGGCCGGCAACGCCTGTATCGGCTCTGGTTTCGGTCCGGCCCATATCGACGCGGTGATCGGCATTCTCAAGGCCTACACCACCCGGGTCGGGAGCGGGCCGTTTCCCTCCGAGCTTTTTGACGCAGTGGGCGACGGCCTTCAGCAGAAGGGCGGCGAGTTCGGCGCCACCACCGGCCGGCGGCGGCGCTGTGGTTGGCTGGACACCGTGGTGGCCAACGATGCGGTTCGTTTGAACGGGGTGACCGGACTGGCCCTGACCAAGCTCGACGTCTTGAGCGGTCAGCCGCGACTCAAGATCGCCACCTCGTATCAGGACGGCGGCAAAACCTATCAGACGATGCCGGGCAACATCCTGGCCGCCCAGCGGGTGCGGCCGGTCTATGAAGAGATGGCCGGCTGGCAGGAGGAGATCGGTGCTGTCCGCGAATTCGAGGAGTTGCCCATGGCGGCCCGGGACTATATCCGCAGGATCGAAGATATTACCGGGGTGCGGGCGATGATCGTCTCGGTGGGTCCCGACCGGGCCGAGACCATGCTGCTCAGCAACCCCTTTACAGCCTGATCCTGTCCGGGCCGCCGGCCCGGTTGGAACGGTTCCATAAAAAAGATTGCCAATCAGGGTGGATCGATTATATTTTATCGGTTTTCGGCCCGGCCGCCGGCCGGCTGGACAGAGGCATCGGGAGCAGGCATTGTTTTTTCACAATACACGCGAATATCTCCAGGAGAGGTGGTTGGCATATGGCAAGGATAACAGTTGAGGATTGTCTGGAAAGAATAGGTGATGAAAATCGGTTCGCCCTGGTTCATCTGGCGGTGGCCCGGATCAAGCAGCTTCGCAAGGGCGCGCAATTACTGGTCACCGACCGGAAAAACAAGGAAGTGGTGATGGCCCTGCGGGAAATCGCCGCTGGCAAGGTTTCCCTTGACAACATCAAGGAACTGGCCCGGCCGCCCCAGGCGCCGGCGGTTGAGGCCGGTGCGGGAAGTGAACCGGGAAAAATCGCTGAATCGGTTGCTTGATTTTGTCTGTTGTTATGGAATCTGATTATTATCAGCTACTTGGCGTCTCGCGGTCCGGCTCGGCCGATGAGATAAAGAGGGCGTATCGCAAACTGGCGATGAAATATCACCCGGACCGGAACCGGGGTGACAAGGAAGCTGAGGAACGATTCAAGGAGGCCACCGAGGCCTACGAGGTCTTGAGCGATGTCCACAAACGCCAGATTTACGATACATACGGCCATGAGGGGCTGAAGAATACCGGGTACAGCGGTCCTGGGAATTTCGAGGATATCTTTTCGAGTTTCGGCGATATCTTCGGCGACATCTTCGGCGGGTTCGGGGGCAGACGGCAGACCAGGCAGGGACCGGCGCCCGGCGCTGATCTCCGCTTTGACCTGACCATCTCCTTTATGGAGGCGGTGCATGGGGTTGAAAAGCAGGTTGAGCTGACCAGGCGCGAAACCTGCTGGACCTGCGAGGGGACCGGGTCGCGGCCGGGATATCAGCCGCAGACCTGCCCGGCCTGCCAGGGCCGGGGCCAGGTTCTCCGGGCCCAGGGTTTCTTTCAGATCAGTTCCACCTGTCCCCAGTGCCGCGGCGAGGGACAGGTGATCGTTGAGCCGTGTAACGACTGCAACGGCGAGGGCCTGGTCAGGAACAAGAAAAAGGTTGCTCTGAAAATTCCCGCCGGGGTGGATAGCGGCTCCCGGATGCGATTGCGGGGCGAGGGCGAGGGTGGCCGCCGGGGCGGCGGACCAGGGGACCTGTACGTGGTGATCCATGTCGAGCCCCACGAGTTTTTCCAGCGGCAGGACGACAGTATCTACTGTCAACTGCCCCTGGCCATGGCCCAGGCCGCGCTTGGCTGCAAACTGGAGGTGCCGACCATCCACGGCAGCGCCAGCCTGACCATCCCCAAGGGGACCCAGTCCGGCCGGACCTTTACCCTGAAACATGAAGGGGTTGCCAATCTCCGCGGCCATGGCCGCGGCGACATGGTTGTCGAGATCCGGGTGATCACCCCGACCAAACTCAACAAGCGCCAGAAGGAGTTGCTCAAGGAGTTTGCCGAGATTGAGCAGGAAAAGGGGGGAGAGGGCCACGGTGAAGGTTTCTTGAAGAAGCTGTTCAAGCTCTAACCGCCCCGGCTGGACCAGACGGCCGGTCGCGGCCGCAACGAACAATGAAAACCTCATCGGATGTAAGCGATCACAGGGCACCGAATCTGCCGTGTTATCGTCAGGTTCGCATACCGATGTATAGCTCACCTGGCGATGCCTTGCATCTCCGGCACCCTGTAACCGCTTACAGGCCTGGAGTTTACCGGATTGCCGGCGCCTTACCCTGTGATTGGTTATCATCGGACAGGGTGCCTTGTCCGGGACGGCTTTCATATAAACGGCAGGGGAGAGGGTCCAAGGCCATGGGTCATGCAGCTGCTTCCGGAAAGAAACCGACCCACTTTGACCGGTCCGGCAATGCCAGGATGGTTGATGTGGGGGACAAACCGGACACGGTGCGCGAGGCGGTCGCCGCCGGGCTGATCAGCATGTCGGCCCAGGCCTTTGCCATGGTCAGGGCGGGGACCGCGGGCAAGGGCGATGTGCTGGGGGTGGCGCGGATAGCCGGAATCATGGCGGCCAAGCGGGTGGATACCCTGATCCCCCTGACCCACTCCCTGCTGCTCAACAAGGTGGAAGTTTCTTTTCGTTTTGATGAGCCGGGCGGTGCAGTGGTCATTGAGGCCACGGTCCGCAGCCGCGGCAGGACCGGGGTGGAGATGGAGGCCCTGACCGCGGTATCCGTGGCCGCGCTGACGATTTACGATATGTGTAAGGCGGTTGACATGGGCATGGTGATCGGTGATATTCGCCTGTTGCGCAAGACCGGTGGAAAAAGCGGCCCCTGCCCGGCGCCCCGAGGCGGAGAAGACCCGCTCCGATAAATGTTTTACGGCACGCGGCAAGGCGATACCGGGCAAGGTGTTGCCCGGCAAATGTATCAGGAGAACGAAGATGGACAAGGAACAACAGGTCTATTTCAAGAAGAAGCTTGAGGAGATGAGTCAGAACATCCTGGATGAGGCGGAGAAGACCCTCCTGGAGATGACCGACCAGAGCGATAATTATCCCGATCCCACTGACCGCGCCACTGCCGAGTCGAACCGGAACTTTGAACTCCGAATCCGTGACCGGGAGCGGAAATTACTGGCCAAGATCCGCGAGGCCCTGGAGCGGATCGATAACGGAAATTACGGGGTCTGCGAGATCTGTGAAGAGAATATCGGGGCCAAGCGGCTTGAGGCCCGCCCGGTAACCACCCTGTGTGTCAAATGCAAGACAGCCCAGGAACAGCACGAGCGTGAGCACGCGCAGTCCTAGGCAAAGGCACCACAACGCGCTTGCGGTTCGCGGGCGCGTTGCTTCCCTCTGAAATTGGGCGGTGCTGTCAGGCGCTGCCACTGGCTTGAGAAAAAATGCCTGAGCTTCGGAAAGACCCGGTATTGGGGCGCTGGATTATTATTTCCAAGGAACGCAGCCGGCGGCCCACTGATTTCATTATCGAGGAATCGCAGACCAAGGGCGGATTCTGTCCCCTGTGTCCGGGAAACGAGAACACCACCCCGCCCGAGGTCCTGGTATACGGCCGGGATCCGGCTGCGCCGGCCAACTCGCCGGGCTGGGACCTGCGGGTTGTTCCCAATAAATACCCGGCCCTGGTGATAGAAGGGGACCTCAACCGGGAAGGGGTCGGGATATACGATAAGATGAACGGCATCGGGGCCCATGAGGTGTTGATCGAATCCCCGGACCATGATGATGTTTTCGTCTCCATGTCCCACGGCCGGGTGGCCAATGTGTTCAGGGCATTCCGCGACCGGATTATTGATCTCGGTCATGATCCCCGTTTTCGTTACGTGATGGTGTTCAAAAACGCCGGCAAGGCCGCCGGAGCATCGCTTGAGCATTCCCACTCCCAGCTCATCGCCCTGCCGATCCTGCCGCGGATGATCGTCTCCGAACTGGACGGCAGTCTCGCCTACTACCGGTACAAGGAGCGGTGTATCTACTGCGATATTATCCGGCAGGAGATCAGGGAAGATATCCGGGTGGTCTGCCAGAACGATCTGTTTATTGCCATCATGCCCTTTGCCCCCCGGTCGCCCTTTGAGATGATGGTCCTGCCCAAGAAACATTACTCTTCCTATACCATGATGGACCGGGACTCGTTCGACGAACTGGCCCGGGTCTTTTCCGAGTGCATGCAACGGCTTGATGCCTGTATCCCCAATGTTCCCTATAATTTCGTGCTCCATGGCGCGCCGCTGCGGTCCGAGTCCCTTGAGCATTTTCACTGGCATTTCGAGATCAGGCCGAAATTGACCACCATTGCCGGTTTTGAGTGGGGGTCTGGTTTTTACATCAACCCCATGCCGCCCGAGGATGCGGCCAGGTTCCTGAAAGAGGCGCTTCCCGGGTAGCGCGGGCCGGGTCGGCTGTTGAAGAAAAAATGTAACGATGAGCCCCGACGCGGTCCGGATGAGCCATGGACCCCACTGGAGAGAGGAGAAAGCTATGAAAAAGATCTTACTGGTGGACGATGAAGAGGGTATCCATCTCCTTTACCGGGAAGAGCTGGAAGAAGAGGGCTATGAGGTCCATTCGGCCCTGGGCGGGTCCGAGGCCCTGGATAAACTGCCGATCATTGCCCCGGACCTGGTGATCCTGGATATCAATATGCCGGACATGAACGGGATCGAGGTCCTGCGGCGGATGAAGGAGATTAATCCCAAGCTGCCGGTGATCCTGAGCACTGCCTATCATGAGTACAAACAGGACCTCGGGGCCTGGGCCTCGGACGGTTATATCGTCAAATCGGCTGATCTGTCCGAACTCAAGGCCGCGGTCAAGCGTTGTCTCTCCTGATTCCGCCGGGAGCGGGATAAGCGACCACTGCCGCCGGGTCGGCAGTGGTCTTTTTTGTTTTGTCCGTTGTGGGAACATGAAAGATATACAGAGCCAGGCCGATCACCGGCGGATCAATATCAAGAAGGTGGGGGTAAAGGACATCGCCTACCCCATCACCGTGCTTGACAAGGCCCGCAAGGTGCAACGGACCGTGGCCAGCGTCAACATGTACGTCAACCTGCCGCACCGGTTCAAGGGTACCCATATGAGCCGGTTCATCGAGATATTGAACCGTTTCCACGGCGCGGTGGATCTGGAGAGTTTTCGTCAGGTGCTGGAGGAGATGAAGACCCGGCTCAACGCCCAGGCAGCCCATGTGGAGCTGGAATTCCCCTATTTTCTGCAGAAGAGCAGCGGCCGCGGCAATGGGATCGGCATGGTCGAGTATGATTGCCGGATGCACGCCTCCCTGGAAGAGGAAGACCGGCTGACCATGGAGATCCGGGTGCCGATCACCGCCTTGTCAGTCACGCCGGCCGGGGCCGGCCTGCCGCGCTCGCCGGGACGCTGGGGATTTGCCACCGTCCGGCTGCGGTTTAAACATTTTATCTGGATGGAGGACCTGATCCAGATGGTGGAGGAGGTGATCTCCCGGAACCGGGATGGCCGGACAACGGCCGGGAGGCCGCAATTGCCGCTGTCCGTGGAGGGGCTGTCCCAGGCCCTGGGTGAAAGACTGGCCAGCCACCCTGATATTGGCTGGTTTTCGATCATGGTCGAGAACCTGGCCGAGGGCTACAGCACCTTTGCCTCCCTGGAATGGCCGTAACCGTTCAGCAGGGTTTCACCGCTGGTGAAGAAGTATGGCCTTGAAGAGTAGTTTTTTTATATTAGGTCCCATGGAACTTACAGGGTCTCTCCTGTTTAACGTCAAAACGCCAAGATTGGAAAAATGGAGCACGAGCTTTTTTTTGAAATAGGGACCGAGGAGATCCCGGCCGGTTTTATCCAGCCGGCATTGAACAGTCTGCGGGAACAGCTGGCCGACCGTCTGGCCGGCCTGCAGCTCTCCTTTGCCGGGATAAGAACGGTGGCCACCCCGCGGCGGCTGGCGGTGTGCGTCAGCGGCCTGGTCGATTGCCAGCCGGATCGTCAGCAGGAGTTCCTGGGCCCCCCTGGCAAGGCGGCGTTCGGCCCGGACAACCGCCCGACCAGGGCTGCTCTCGGTTTTGCCGCGTCCAAGGGGGTTGCGGTGGAGGAGTTGCAGCTGGTTGTCACTGCTAAGGGCGAATATGTGTCCGTGGTCAAGCAGATCAAGGGCGAGTCCACCATAAAACTCCTGGGCGAGCTGCTGCCCGGGTTGACCTTGCAACTGCCTTTTCCCAAATCCATGCGCTGGGGCGGCGGCCGGATCAGCTTTGCCCGCCCCATCCACTGGCTGCTCGCCCTTTATGGCGGGAAAGTGGTTCCCTTTCGGATCGGCGGGATCGCCACCGGCCGTCTTACCTACGGGCATCGTTTCATGGCGCCGGTTGCGCTGGAGATAAATGATTTTGCCCATTACCTGGAGACCCTGCGCGCCAACTACGTGCTTGTTGATCCCGGTGAGCGGCGTGAAGCCGTGATCAGGGAAATCGGCCGGGCCGCGGAAGCGGTCTCCGGACAGCCCCGGCCCGATGATGAACTGATCGACACGGTCACCAACCTGGTGGAGTACCCCTTTGCAGTGGCCGGCGTGTTCGAAGAGCGGTTCCTGGCCCTGCCCGGTTCGGTCCTGATCACCTCCATGCGCGAGCACCAGAAATATTTCTGCGTGGTGGATGACAGCGGTGCGCTGCGGCCGAATTTCATCGCGGTCAACAACACCCGGATTGAAGACAGCGCCATGGCCGCGGCCGGGCACCAGCGGGTCCTGCGGGCCCGGCTCGAGGATGCGTTTTTCTTTTTTAATGACGACCAGACCCGCACCCTGGCCGACCGGGTTGATGACCTGGCAGGGCTTGTTTTCCAGGCCAGGCTGGGTACCATGCGGGAAAAGACCGGCCGGCTGGTGCAACTGGCCGGGATCTTGGCCGGCCGGCTTGCCCCGGAACTGGTCCCGGCGGTGGAGCGGGCCGCACTGTTGGCCAAGGCTGATCTGCTCACCGCCATGGTCAACGAGTTTCCCTCACTGCAGGGGAGCATGGGACGGGACTACGCGCTGCTCGACAACGAGGAACCGCGGGTGGCCGAGGCCATCCTGGATCATTACCGGCCGGTACGGGCCAACGGGGAACTGCCCCGGGACATGGTCGGCGCCCTGGTGGGCATGGCCGATCGGCTCGACTCGATTGTCGGCTGTTTCGGCATCGGCCAGATACCTTCCGGAACCGCTGATCCGTTCGGGCTGCGGCGGCAGGCCCTGGGCTTTATCCACATTGTCGAGGACCGGCGCTTCCAACTGGGACTTGCCGGGGTGGTCCGCGCGGCCCTGGAACTTTATGGCGACAAGTTGACCGAGCCCCGGGAAACGGTCCGGCAGAACGTCCTGGAGTTTATCAAGGGCCGTTTTGTCCACAGCCTCATTTCCGCCGGGATCCCGGCCGCGGCGGTGGAGGCGGTGGTCTCGGTCTCCTTTGACGACCTGGTTGACTGCCGGAGCCGGATCGTTGCCCTGGCCGCCATCCGCAACGAACCGACCTTTGCGGTGCTGGCCGCGGCCTTTAAGCGGGTGATGAATATTGTCAAGGACAACCATGGGAGCGAGGTCCGGCCGGAACTTTTTCAGCTGCCGGCCGAGGAACGCCTGTACCGGGTCTTTACCGAGGTGGCGGCCACGGTGGCCCCGCTGCTTGAGGAAAAAAAATATCAGCAGGCCCTGGCTGACATCATGCGGATGAAGGAGCCGGTGGATCAGTTTTTCGATCAGGTGCTGGTGATGGCCGAGGAGGAGGAACTGCGCTGCAACCGCTTGAACCTGCTCACCGGGATTGCCCGGCTGTTTCTCCGGATCGGCGATTTTTCCAAGATGCAGCCGGCTGTTGGTCGCTGAAAGTCTCAAGGGGATGACATTGAACAAAAAAAGGCCGCCCTTCCGGGCGGCCTTTTTTTGTTCGATCTTTTGAAAAAAGATTATTTTTTCTTTTTCGGATGGCATGCCTTACACTTGGTCGGACCCTTCTTGTCCTTCTTGTGGCATCCCTTGCACATGGTATGGGCAACACCCTTGAAGCTGTTGAGCTTTCTGTTGGAACCCATGACCTCGGCGTTATGGCAGGTTGCGCATTTGGCGATGGTATCGCCTTCGGCAATGGGCACCTTGGCGCCGTTGGCATCCTTTTTGTGGTGACAGACCGTACACTTGTTGGCTTCCTGGTGTTTCTTGTGGTTGAAGTTGGCGGGTTTGGTGCCTTTTTCCGCCTTCAGGACCATGGTCGCCGGACCGGTGTCACGGGCAACGGCCGTTCCGCCGGCAAGGGCCAGGCTGAATACGAACATGACCGCGGTCAGGCAAATCATCAATTTTTTACTCATTTCCTTCCACCTCCTTGATTGGTTGTTGACGGAACCGTAGTTGTTAAGGGAGTCTATGAATAGCGATTCATTTATGCTAGGAAACTTTTATTATGCGTCGCCGGTTTTGTCAAGTTATTATCGCGGACCAGGCGGGTGAGGTCCCGGGCAAAGACCGTTTCCCGCCCCGGCGGAACAAGGGTAAACATTCAGCAAACCCCCTCCTATCGGGAAAGGGGTTTGCTCCTACCAACGGCCGCTCCATTGAGAAGGGCCGGCTGTTCATAAATAGGCTATCAAGCAGGAACTCGCTTCGCCGCAACGGCGATTCGGAATCCATAAGCATATCATGCGGAAGTTGTTTCAAA
>JAKITW010000063.1 GCA_021647905.1 Desulfobacterales bacterium
ATGAGCAATTTCGTTCAAGATCAAGGATCGCGAAAAAAATAACCGAAGTCATCTAAATGATATTACGAGGATTATTTTTTGAGCATGACGCCGAGATTGGGCGAAAGGGCCATTTCTGGATGGGCACTAGTTAAGCGAACAAAGAGAGACCCTGAAAAGTCTGGTTTCACCGCAGAGAGCGCAGAGGGCACAGAGCTAATTATTTTCAAATAATATGTCTTTCTTTGCGGCCTCTGCGTCCTCTGCGGTAAACATTCTAGTTTTTTACAAATGCATCTTACTTCGCCATCATCATTCTGTTTACGAGACCATCAAGGATGAAAATCAAAAAAGCGGGAATCATCATCAAAAGGGGCTCGCCGGAGCCGCGGCGCATCGGCAAGGAACTGGCGGAGTGGTTCGGCCAACGGGGAATCGCAACCGTGGCCGATGAGGTTACCCCGGACATGGACATCCTGGTCATCCTGGGCGGCGACGGGACCCTGCTCCACATCGCTGCCCAGGCCGGCCGGTTCAACATCCCGGTGGTGGGGATAAACCTGGGCGGCCTGGGGTTTCTCACCGAGGTGGCGGTGGACGAATACCAGCAGGTGCTTGACTCAATCCTGGCCGGGTCGGTCCGGATCGAACTGCGGACCATGCTCAAGGCCCGGCTCCGGAAAAAGGGGCTGCCGGCCGGCGACTTCCACTATGCCCTCAACGAGGTGGCGATCAGCAAGGACAACATCGAACAGATCGTTGAACTGAGTACCTGGGCGGACCGGGATTTTATTACCGCCTACAAGGCGGACGGACTCATCTTTTCCACCCCCACCGGCTCCACTGCCTACAACCTGTCGGCCGGCGGGCCGATTGTCCACCCGGACCTGCCCTGTCTGCTGGTCACCCCGATCTGTCCCTTCATGCTGGAGAGCCGGCCGGTGCTCCTGCCGGCCACGGTTACCCTGACCACCAGGCTGTCCGGCCCGGTCACCAATGTAAAGATCATCGTTGACGGCCGCTTTGCCGGCCAGATGGAAGAGGAGGATATCCTGGAGGTAACCACGGCCGAAAACCCGCTGCGGCTGATCAGCTCGCCCAATAAGAGCTATTTCGAGATCCTCAGGAATAAATTGAACTGGGGCGGGGGGTGACAGAGGCCGGAAGTCAGAAGACGGTGGACGGTGGACGGTGGACAGTAAAAAATAAAAAATTGTCTCCTGCTTGTCTGCCGGAGTTTTACGGGAAGGCAGGGCCTTTTTTTTCTAATATTCTAGTTTCCTACTGTCCACTGCCCACTGTTCTTGGTTCTTTTACTGTCCACTGTCCACCGTTTTTTACTGTCTTCTGTCCTCTGTCTTCTGACTTCCGGCCTCCGGCTTCTGTCTTCCGGATAGTCCATACTTCTTCATCTTGTACTGGAGCAGGCTTTTGGTGATTCCCAGTCTCTCCGCGGCCCGGGCCTGCACCGAATCGGCATCGGTCAGGGCCCGGCGCAGCATTTTCTCTTCAATACTGCTCAACGCCTCGGGCAGGGTGACGTCCGCCGGAACCAACTGCTCGAAATCAACCTCGGAAGCCCATACCCCCCCTTTTTTGCCCCGGCCGGAACCATCGATATCCGGCTGGACATCCTCCGGCTCGATCCGGTCGCCGGAGCAGAGAATAGCGGCCCGCTCAATGGTATTCTCCAGTTCGCGCACATTGCCCTCCCATGGCAAGGTGGTGAGAAGCCGCAGGGCTTCAGTGGAGATCTCCAGGGAGGGCCGGCCCAGGCTCTTGGCAAACTTGCCGACAAAATGACCGGCCAGCAGAGGAATATCGTCACGCCGCTCCCGAAGCGGCGGCAGGTGGATCTGAACCACGTTCAGCCGGTAATAGAGGTCGTCGCGGAACCTCCCCTTGTCCACCTCGTCCTTGATATCCTTGTTGGTGGCGGTCACCACCCGCACGTCCACCTTGATCGGCCTGGTCCCCCCTACCCGCTCAAAGGTCCGTTCCTGCAGGACCCGCAGCAATGTGGCCTGGAGGGTCAAGGGGATATCGCCGATCTCATCCAGAAAAAGGGTACCGGTGTCAGCCAGTTCGAACCGCCCCTTGCGCAACGAGGCGGCCCCGGTAAAGGCCCCCTTCTCATGGCCGAACAGCTCGCTCTCCAGCAGGGTTTCGGGCAGGGCCGCGCAGTTCACCGAGATAAAGGGGGCCTTTTCCCGGGTGCTGTTAAAATGGATCGCCCGGGCCACCAGCTCCTTGCCGGTCCCGGATTCGCCGGTGATCAGCACCGAGGCCGGGGTGGGCGCCACCTTTTCGATGAGCTGATATATCTGCCGCATCCGCTTGTTCTTGCCGATGATACTGGCGAACCCGTACCGGTCCCGGACCTCGTCCCGCAGCCGCCGGTTTTCCTTGAGCAGGGAATAATGCTCCACCGCCTTGCGGATATTCATCACCAGGTCGTCGTTGTTAAAGGGCTTGGTCAGATAGTTGAAGGCCCCGGCCCGCATGGCCACCACCGCCTTTTCCACCTCACCGAAGGCGGTGATCATGATCACCGGCAGATCACGGTTATACTCCTTGACCTCGGCAAGCAGTTCCAGGCCGTCCATGCCGGGCATCCGCATATCGGTAAGCACCAGGTCGATATCGTTTTCCTTGACCACCCGCAGCCCCTCGATACCGCTTTTGGCGGTGAACACCTCGAATCCTTCCTCCCGCAGGAGTTCGGACAGGACGATCAGGTAATTGGGCTCGTCATCAACAATAAGAATGGTATTCATTGAAATTCCTTGCCAACTGAGATCCTTCTTTTTTCCTTCATGATTTCATAGAGCTGATAGGGAACACGAAACACCGGGCCTGTCAAGCCGGGAAGTGCCCCCCGGCGATCCTCGCCGTGAAAATCGCTGCCCCCGGTAACAACCAGGTCCAACCCCTTGGCCATCTGCTTAAGCAACGAGGTGACCTTGGGGGAATGGCTCGGATAATAGGCCTCCACCCCGGCCAGGCCTTGATCCTTCAAGGCGGTGAGCAGTCCGGAGATGACTGCCGGGGAGGGATCGAGTTGGCCGGGATGGGCCAATACCGCCATGCCGCCGGCCCGCTGGATGACGGCAATGGCCTCGTTGGCCTCGAACCTGCTCCGTTCGACATAGGCCGCCGCGCCCCGGCGGAGATAGATGGCAAAGGCCTGGTTGACATCCTTGACAACCCCCTTTGCCACCAGCAGCCGGGCTATATGCGGCCGGCCGATCTGACCGTCCGCCGCGGCTTGCCGGAGTTCCTCCATCCTGACCGCGATTCCCAGCCGGTTGAGCCTGGCCACGATCCGCTGGTTACGCTCTTGCCGGGCCGCCTGGATCCCTTGCAGGCGTTGCCGCAACCCGATATCATCCGGTTGCGGCCAATAACCGAGGAGATGAATGGGTGTGGGGCCGTGCCGAACGCTCAGTTCCACTCCCGGAACCACCTCAATGCCCTTTTTCCGGCCCCGGGCCAGGGCCGCCGCCACCCCGGCCATGGTATCATGGTCGGTCAGGGCCATCACCTTCAATCCCGAGGTCGCGGCCCAGTCAACAACCGCCGCCGGACTCATGGTGCCGTCCGAACAGGAGGAATGGGTATGTAAGTCAATATATTCCATGGCTTTTGCTCCAGCAAAACAGTATAGCCCGCCCCTGAGACGGAAATCCATCGGAAAGCCGACCCCTGGCGAATTTCTTTTTTCCTCGGGCCAAGACAAACAAAAAAATAGCAATATAGCCGAAAATATGGTACCAGCATTGACGCGTAATCCCGGAGACGGAGAACACTCTCCACTGACCAGCATGGCCGGACCAAATTGGCCGGCCACGACAAAACGATAAAAGGCATCACTCCGGCAAGACTTTCATAATAAACCATCCACCTGCACGGCGGGCCATAAAAACCGGCCGGCCGGGTCATCCGAGGAAGCCCTGCAATGCTGCCTGACACCCTTTCCGTTCTGGAGACCCTGAGCCTGATCTATGAAGACCTTGACCTCAACAATGTCGAGGAAAAATTCATCGACCTGGTTGACGAGGCATTCGACTTTGACCGGGTTGCCCTGTTCTTTGTCAAACATAAGAAAAACATACTCCAGGGCAAGCTGGGCAAGGGTTTTGATCCCAAGGCAATCGCTGACATCGCCTTTCCCCTGGACACGGGCAGTCTTCTCTCTTCGCCGCTGGCCAACGGCTTTCCGGTGCTGGCCGAGGAAAAGGACCGGAACGATCCCCTGGTCACCCGGCTGGGGATCAATAACTATGTCCTGATACCGGTGGTCAACAAAAAAAGGGTCGTCTGCTGGGAGATCAAGAACTGCACCCGGACAGACTGCCCGGTATACGGCAAAAGGTGGACGCGCTGCTGGCTGGTCGCTGACACGAAATGCTGCAACGGCGACGTAAGGCCGGAAGACAAGCCGGCAATCTGCGCCAACTGCCGGATATTCACCGACCAGGACATGGAGACCATGGAGGGGGTCCTGCTGGTTGACAACTCCATTTCCCGGGAACCGATCCGCCGGGAGGCAATCACCGCCCTGTCGATCATCGCCCATGCCGTGGGCCGGGCGATCAACAACTCCAAACTCTACACCAAAACCCTGAACGAGGCGATCAAGGATTCCCTGACCGGGATCCATAACCGCCGCTATTTTGACGAGCGGTTCCTGGATGAAATCGACCGGGCCAAGCGGTACAACGAGTCCCTGAGCCTGGTGATCTGCGACATCGACCGGTTCAAACAGGTTAATGACAACTACGGCCACCAGGTGGGTGACATGGTCCTGACCCAACTGGCCGACATTCTGAAAAAAAACCGCCGCAAAAGCGATGTGGTCGCCCGGTACGGGGGCGATGAGTTCGCCATGCTGCTGTTGAACACCGACAAGGACGAGGCCGTGTCGGTTGCCGAAAAGCTGCGCCTGGATATCGAAGAGGCCGGTTTCAAGGCCTATGACGCTGACCTGAAGATCACCATCAGCTTCGGGGTGGCATCCTTTGGCGAACAAAGCGACACCTTCAACAGCCTGATGTCCAGGGCGGATAAATTCCTCTATGCGGCCAAGTCCCAAGGCAGAAACCGGGTCTGCTCAGTGTAATCAGATGTCCCTTGCCATGGACCATTGCCGCCGCTGCGGCACCTGCTGCCGCAAGGGCGGACCGGCCCTGCACCGGCAAGATCTTGAAATTGTCCGCTCCGGCCGCCTGGAGTACCGCCACCTGCTCACCATCCGCAAGGGCGAGTGGGCCTATTCTCCGCTGACCGGACAGGTGGAGCCCACCACCCATGAGTTGGTCAAGACCGCCAACCAGGCCAACGAATGGGCCTGCTCGTTTTATGACGAGCCGAACCGGGGCTGCACCATTTACGACCATCGGCCGCTTGAATGCCGGCTGCTCAAGTGCTGGGCGCCGGAGGAACTGGTGGCGGTAATCGGCCGCCACACCCTTGCCCGGACCGATATCATCTCCCCGGACAATCCCCTGCTTGGTCTCGTGCTTTACCACGAGCGGGAATGTCCGGCCACCAGCCTGGCCCGCCTGGTCCCGGAGAACAGCAGACAGGCCGCTGACCAGGACAAACTGGCTGAACTGACCGCACTGGTCCGGAAAGACCTGGCCATTCGTCGTAAAGCGATCCAATATTTGGGGCCGGCCGGGAACGAGGAGCTTTTTTTCCTCGGCCGGCCGCTGTTTATCGTTCTCAGGGCCCACGGGCTCGTGGTCCATGAACAAGACGGCGTTCTTCAACTGGGCTGGCGCCCGGCCGGCCACAACGAAACAGTGAAAGACATCGCTCCGGCATGACGAGTACCGCGCTTCGCGGCTGCTTTCATATTAACTTTTTCTTATACTGCTCTTGCCATGCTTTCAATCAGCTCCAAAAGCCGGTACGGCCTCAAGGCCCTGCTGGCCCTGGCGGAATCGTTCGACCAGGGTCTGTTGCCGATCAAGGAGATCGCCGCCCGGCAGGATATACCCCGCCAGTACCTTGAACAGATCTTCAACCAGCTGGGCAAGGCGGACATCATCAGGAGTACGCGCGGCAAGCGGGGCGGTTATCAACTGGCCCGGCCGCCGGGGGAGATCATGGTCTCGGAAATCATCGTTCTCCTTGAGGGCGGAATTGAATTCGCCTCCAGGACCGATGATCCCACCGATGTGATCAACGTCCTCCTGAAACAGATGCAGGAAAAGCTGCTGGAGGTCCTTGAACTCAGTCTTGCCGACCTCCTTTCCCAACTACAGGCGAGCCGGAACGTGCCCTTCTACACGATCTGATTTTACAGTGACAAATCACTGCCGCACCCGGCTCGTGCCTGGTTTCTGCTTTGCCCGGCCGGATTATTTTCTTGACATTTTTTCAGGATCTGCTACATAACCATAGTATGTTGATCAGTTTAATCATGTTTACCCGCGAAAAAAACACTCCACCGAACAAGGAGGACCTGATGAAGATCACGATAAACGGCGAAAAACAGGAAGTTGAAGGTAGTGTCCGATCCATTGCCGAGCTGTTGGCCTTTAACAAGGTCGAGTCACCGGACATGGTTTCGGTCCAGCTCAACGGTAAAATTGTCGACCGGTCCCAGTATGAAACCGTGTTGATCTCTGAAAACGATGAGATCGATTTTCTCTATTTCATGGGCGGAGGCGCGGCCTGATGAAAGGCTTTGCCACCCGGGCCATTCACGGGCCCCGGCTGCACAAGGATCCCTACGGCGCCCTGCGGATGCCGGTGTATGACAACGTCGCCTTTGAGCATGATGACGCCCGCTCGATCCAACTCACCTTTGAGGGCAAAAAGCCGGCCCATGCCTATTCACGGATCTCCAACCCCACGGTGGAGGAGCTTGAACAGCGGCTGCAGCTCCTCTCCGGCGGCCTGGCGGTACTGGCGGTCTCGTCCGGCATGGCCGCGATCAGCAACACCATCCTGGCCCTGGCCGAGGCAGGCTCAAACATCGTCACCACCAGATACCTGTTCGGCAACACCCTGTCGCTTCTTGAAAAGACCATGCGACCCTGGGGGCTGGAGGTCAGGTATGTATCCATGCTCGATCCCGGGGCAATCGATGCGGCAATCGACGCAAACACCCGGGCCCTGTTCCTGGAGAGCATCACCAACCCCCAGCTCGAGGTTGCCGACTGCAACGAGATCAGCGCCATAACCAGGAAACACGGGGTGCCCCTGGTCCTGGACAACACCCTGACGACCCCCTACCTGTTCAACAGCCGCCGGGCCGGGGTGGATATCGAGCTGCTGTCAAGCACCAAGTACATCTCCGGCGGGGCCACCTCGCTGGGCGGACTGATCATTGATAACGGCACCTTTGACTGGAGCCGGTCCCCGCGCCTGGCGGACCGGGTAAAGACCATGGGGCCGATGGCCTTTATCGGCTCCCTGCGCCGGGAAATCTTTCGCAATGTCGGCGCCTGCCTGTCACCCCATAACGCCTATCTCCAGACCCTGGGCCTGGAGACCCTGGGCCTGCGGATCGACAAAAGCTGCGCCAATGCCCGGATCCTGGCCGAATATCTTGAAGCACATCCCAAGGTCACAACGGTCAACTATCCCGGCCTGCCGGGTTCTCCCGGTCACCAGACGGCCCGCCGCCAGTTTGCCAACGGCCACGGCGGCCTGCTCACCTTTGATCTCAAGGACCGGGATGCCTGCTTCTCCCTTATCAACAGCCTGCGGATCATCAGGCGGGCCACCAATGTCAATGACAACAAAACACTCATCCTCCACCCTGCGTCCACCATTTTCGCGGAGTATTCAGACCGGGAAAAACTGGCCATGGGGGTGCGGCCGACCATGATCCGCCTGTCCGCGGGCATTGAGGATCACCAGGATCTACTGGATGAACTGGAACAGGGGCTTGAATCGCTATGATTGACTTTACCACTGAACAACTGGAACGCTACAGCCGCCATATCCTGCTGCAGGATGTGGGGGTCGAAGGCCAGATCAAACTGCTTGAGGCAAAGGTGCTTATCATCGGCGCCGGCGGGCTCGGCGCCCCGGTGGCCCTCTATCTCGCCGCCGCCGGGGTGGGCACCATCGGCATCCTTGACAACGACCATGTCGAGATCTCCAATCTCCAGCGCCAGATCGTTCATTTCACCCGGGACATCAATAAAAAAAAGGTGGACTCGGCCCGGGAGAAAATGGAGGCGGTCAATACCGACATCAGGGTCAGGACCTACCAGGAGTGGCTGCGGGCCGACAACATCCGCGAGATCATCCGGGGCTATGACTTCGTTGTTGACGGCACTGACAATTTCCCCACCAAGTTCCTGGTCAACGACGCCTGCGTCATGGAAGGGATCCCCTTTTCCCACGGCGGCATCCTCCGCTTCGACGGCCAGACGATAACCGTGCTCCCTGGGCAAAGTTCATGCTATCGCTGCTCCTTTCGGCAGCCGCCGCCCCTGGACGCGGTACCCACCTGTTCCCAGGCCGGGGTGCTTGGCGCGGTCGCCGGCATGCTCGGCACCATCCAGGCGGCCGAGACCCTGAAGTTCATCACCGGGGTCGGGCAACTGCTCACCGACACCCTGCTCTGTTTTGATGCCAAGAGCATGGATTTCAGAAAGATCCGGCTGCGCAGGCAGAAGGACTGTCCGGTATGCGGCGAGAACCCGACCATAACCACGCTGGTTGACGCGGAACAGGCAATCTGCAACCTGTAGGGTTTAAAAGTAATGCTGATGCATTCGTAAAAATCAGAAAGTTTACCGTAGAGGTCGGTAGAGGTCGCAAAGAAAAATTTATTATTTAAACTGTTTAACTCTGTGCCCTCCGCGCTCTCCGCGGTTAATTCAGACTTTTTTCAGGACCATCAATGCTCAGGATCAGTGAAGAGGTGTTCAGGGCGATGATCGCCCATGCGGAACAGGAACTGCCCGCTGAGGCGTGCGGATACCTGGCCGGGGCCAACGGCCTGGTCAGCAACCATTACCAGATGACCAACCTGGACAGGTCGGCCGAACATTTCACCATGGCGCCCGGGGAACAGTTCGCCGCGGTAGGGGACATGCGCGCACGCGGCCTCAAGCTCCGGGCCGTGTATCACAGCCATCCGGAGACCCCGGCCCGGCCGTCCCTTGAGGACATCCGTCTGGCCCATGACCCGGATATCAGTTATGTGATCGTCTCCCTGGCCGCGGACGAACCGGTGATCAGGTCGTTTCTGATCCGCAGGGGCGAGGTGACTCCCGAGCCCATTGAGATTATGGTTTCTTTAAAAAGGAAAAGGATGAAAAAATGACAACCAAGACAGAAGCAGACGCATTCAAGAGCTGCCGGGGCATCGGCTGCCCGATGAACATGGTCTACGCCAAGGTGGAGCTTGCCCGGCTGCGGCCCGGCCAGGTGCTTGAGCTGATCCTGGACAACGGTCCGCCGATAAACAATGTTCCCGGATCGGTGATCAAGGAAGGCCACACCATCCTCGAACAGAAACAGCTTGGGGACGGAACCTGGCAGGTGCTGATCAAAAAGGGCCAGGGAGGAAAGGAAAGGTAAGCGTCACAGGCACCGCATCTTCATACGATCATTCCTGTCCGCATGGAGGGGGGGTAGGGGAATATAGGCGAACAGTCGCGCTTATACGAACCTGCGGCACCTGTGACCGCTTACAAGGGAAGGGCCGTAAAAAGCGGGGCCGCGCTGCAAACAACGGCCCCGCTCAAATCAATCTGCTACGGCTTGTTTGAATTTTTTCTTATTGGGCCAGGTCACGCTGATACATCAGCTTATGATCCATGCCATAGGTCCAGGGCAGCCCATCAAGCCGCCATCCCGCCACCCGGCGCTTACCGTAGAAACGGCTGCTCTTGTCTTTGACCTTATCGCCCTCAAAGCCGGCCAGGATGTTAAACACCTTGTCTTGCTTGAAACCGGCCTCCACCGCGGCGGTGGAGGCGGCAATGGTCCTGGCCGCGCTCCGGCACATCAGCAACAGGGTATCGGTCTCCGGGTTGAACCGGGCCAGCAGATCGTCTTTAAAGTTCTTGTTCAAGACCTTGCCATACCCCTTTTTCCCGACCTTGCCGGTGTAGAACTTCCAGGGAATATTGTAGGCCCCGACCGGATGGCCGATATCCTGGTACTCATAGCGGGTCCTGACATCCACCAGAAAGGTATGCCCGGGATCCTTCTGCAGCATCGCATAGGCCTGCTTGGGTGTCACGTCACCGCCCAGGTGCTTGCCCTTGACCGGATACTTGGGCTGGGCAAAAGCCAATGCGACACTACCCAGCACCATAACCATAACCAATGTTAATAAATGAACTTTTTTCATCTTCACCCCCTGTTATTTTTTAATGATAAAATGGAGCAAACCCTGCTCCCTCCGGGTCTCGATCAACGTACCGCCGACCTCTCTACAGAGTCTCGGGATCGTCTCCCTGGTACTGTTGTCATTACAAACCACCTCGAGCAACTCCCCCTCCCCCATTTCCTTCAGGGCCTTCCTGGCAACAAACATCGGCCGGGGACAAAGGAGCCCGCAGACATCAACAACCCTGTCGATCCTGTTTGTCCCGGCCATTCCGCTGCCCCTGCTACGGTTCTTGTTCGGAATCGATCCTGCTGGACATTGTTGCCGGCCCAACGCTATGTCATGCTTAATGCAAGGGGGATGCCAGACTGAACAGGAAACAAGATACCGGGAGAAAAAAACAGGACCCGGCAGCGGGAAAACCGCTCCCCCGGGACGATGGCACCCGGTGGGACCGTGCCGGCAATGATCCTGGACAAGACGCGTTCCAGCCGTCAGCCCCGGCGGTTGTGCCGTTTGGCACACTCCTGGGCCGCCGGCTGTCCCGAACGGGACAACATCCGGCTGCGATCAAGACGGCGCAACCGATCAGGACGGGCGAAAAAAACAGGCCCCCCGGGCAACCGCCAACAGGGGAAGAAGTGAATTCAGATCGAATATGGTATATATGAACCGGTACCGGACATTACCGGTCCGGCGCACTGATAACGAAACCTCATCCAGGACAAAAGGCTGATGACTTGGCAAGAAATGCCGGCCGGGAAACATCTCATGTTGTCGTATCATACCGGTGAAGAGTTCCTTATCGCGCTGATCTGCTTTATTATCGCCTGCCGGGCCTTTTCCACTTCAAAAACCAGCGCCCCGCAGATCAGCCCGGAAAAAAGCAGCCGGATCTTCCTGGTCGGGGCCGGATTCACAATCCTGGGGTGCAGCAGCGCCATCCATGCCCTGATCCATGCCGTTCACCTGGACCAGAACCTGCTCTACCAGACCCTGGTGGGATATTGCTTCGGACTGTTTATCATTATCCTCGCCATCTCGGTTGAGAATCCCGGCAAGAAAAAAATATTGCCGCTGCTCTACATTCCCCTGCTCGCCCTGCTCCATCCCGGAATATATGAAAGGTTCCCGGTGTTCGGCGAATTCCGGCCCCTGGTCTGGATCATGGTGGCCTATCTCTCCGGGGTTGCCTGCATGCTCTACATCGGCACCTTCTACCGGATGAGGAGCCGACGCTTCCTTGTCTCGGCGGCCGGCCACCTGATCATCTGCATGGGCGCCATCTTCCTGTTTTTTCCCGCGCCCATCGGTTCCAGCATCTGGCTGCACGGCCACATAATGCGGCCGGTGGGCTTTCTCGTCCTGCTGTTCAGCATGAGCCGGCGGGAACTCCTTAAAATGGAGGGTTCCCTGCTCTACCGGGCCCTGGCGTCCTTTTCCTTTCTGGCCGCCATCCCCCTGCTCAGCTTCGGGACCTTTGTTTTCTATGACAACATCTCGCCGATTACCATCATCGGCCGCCGGCTGATGATCTTTCTCCTGCTCCTGATCACCCTGATCTCGGCCCTCTTTTTCGGGCTGGGGATGATCATCAGGCTGATCCGGCCGATCCTGCAGCTGAAAAAATCGGTGAACGACCTGGCCGGGGCCGGCCTGAGCACCCGGATCCCGGTCCACAGCAGCGATGAAATCGGCGAGCTTTCCGGGGCCTTCAACGACATGCTGACCAGGCTCGGCAACGCCATAAACGAACAGGAGAGGATGTGCCGGCTGGCCGCCACCGGGGAACTGGCCGCCACCCTGGCCCATGAAATAAAGAACCCGCTCAACGCCATCGGCGGGGCGGCGACCTATATTGAAAAAAACGTCAAGGGCAGCCACACCAGGGAGTTTGTTGCCGTTATTGCCAGCGAGGTCTCCCGGATCAACAAGTTGACCACCACCCTGCTCAGTTTTGCCCGGCCGGTCACCCCGGACCTGAAGCCCACCGATCTCAACCGGATTGTCGAGGAGTCCCTGGCCCTGCTCAAGGAGGAATCATCGGACCGGCGGGTTTCACTCCAGGCCGACCTTGCGGCGGATGCGCCCCTGGTTGACTGCGACCGCAACCAGATCAAGCAGGTGCTGTTGAACCTTATTCTCAATGGTTTTGATTCAGTGGGCGTCAATGGCCGGGTGCGGGTGAAAACCCGGCGGAGGAACAGCGGGGTTTGTCTTATTGTCGAAGACAACGGCTGCGGCATCCCAGAGGATATCATCGCCGATATCTTCAACCCGTTCTTCACCACCAAGACCCGCGGCACCGGGCTCGGCCTGGCAATTTCCAAAAAAATCGTCCAGGAACACGGCGGCGACCTGACCGTATCGAGTACCCCGGGTGAGGGCAGCATCTTCACCCTTGTCTTTCAAGAAAGGAACCGGATTGATGCCACATGACATTCTTATTGTCGATGACGAGATAAACTCCCTCAAGGTCCTGGCCGCGGCCCTGAAGAGCAGCGAGGTCCGGGCCGACACCGCCCGGTCCGGCGAGGAGGCCCTGGACCTGCTCAAGCAAAAAAAATACGACCTGATCATCTCTGACTTCAAGATGGGCGGGATGAGCGGCGAGCGGTTGCTGGAGAAAACCAAGACCATCTTCC
Source organism: Desulfobacterales bacterium (assembly GCA_021647905.1). Classification (NCBI taxonomy): domain Bacteria; kingdom Pseudomonadati; phylum Thermodesulfobacteriota; class Desulfobacteria; order Desulfobacterales; species Desulfobacterales bacterium. Next base: position 12,937 of record JAKITW010000063.1, read on the forward strand.
CGGAGATGCCGTTTATTCTCCTCACCGCCTACGGGACCATTGAACTGGCGGTAAACGCCATGCGCAAGGGCGCCTACACCTATCTTACCAAGCCGGTCGATCTGAACCTCCTTGAGTCCATGGTCAATGACATCCTCCAGCACCGGGCCCCCTTTACGGATGACACGGTGCCGGGCGCATATCAATTCCTGAACATCATCGGCAAGGCTCCGGCGATGCAGGAGATCTTCTCGTTGATCCGCCGGGTCGGCAAGACCGACGCCAACATCCTTATTCTCGGCGAATCAGGCACGGGCAAGGAACTGGTCGCCCGGGCAATCCATTATTCATCCCTGCGGGCCGACAAGCCGTTCTTTCCCATCGACTGCACCACCATCCCGCCGGAACTGATGGAGAGCGAATTGTTCGGCTATGAAAAAGGCGCTTTCACCGGGGCGAGCGAGCGCAAGCTGGGACTGATCGAACTGGCCCGGGGCGGGACCACCTTTTTTGATGAAATCGGTGATCTCGACTTTGCCCTGCAGAAGAAACTGCTGCGCTTTCTGCAGGAAAAGGAGATCCGGCGGATCGGTGGCAAGGACAGGGTGCGGGCCGATGTAAGGGTACTCTCCGCCACCAACAGCAATATTGATGAAGCAGTTGCCAATGATGATTTCCGGGCGGACCTTTACTACCGGTTGAATGTAATAACCATCCATGTCCCTCCCCTGCGGGACCGGGCCGAGGATATCCCCCTGCTGGCCCAACATTACCTGGACCATTTCCGCAGGAAAAACAAAAAGGCCATCCGGGAGATCGACCCGGAGGTAATAAAAATATTCCGGAATTATGACTGGCCGGGCAATGTACGCGAGCTTGAAAACGTCATGGAGCGGGCGGTGATCCTCTGCCCCTACGACACGATCAATCCCGAATGTCTGCCCGGCAAGATGAAATTACAACAAAACTGGGAGGTTCCGGAAATCAGGGAATACAATCTGCCGGAAATAGAAGAACGGACCATTGTCAAGGCCCTTGAAAAAACAGCCTGGAACCAGTCCAGGGCCGCGCAACTGCTGGGAATCAGCCGCAAACGGTTGCGCACCAAGATGAAGAACCTCGGCCTGCTCTGACCGCAACCATGGCGGACAGTGTAACCGTTCACCAGGGGCTACAGATTTACGGAAACCACCGGCCGGTTTCGATAGGCCCGCGACGAAGAAGCAAAAAACCATCCCTCGAACCAGGGGCAGACCCCTTGTTACGGAAAACCCTCGACAGTCACACCTGTAATCTGTTAAAAAATAAAGAACAACCCCTGGGCGCCACAGCCGCGAAACTCCTCAACACCAGCGCGCAACCCGGACACAGGTTCTACCAGATGGGTTCAAAGATTGACGGAAAAAGGGGCTTCACCCTGCTGGAATTCATTGTGGTCCTGCTGGTCGGCGGAATTATGACCGCCATGGTGTTCCCCTATTTCGGCAAGACCATGTCCGAAAGTTCGACCCCGATCTTCCAGGTCCAGAACACCTTTGGTCTTGCCGGGGTCCTGGAAAACGTCACTGCCGAATACAACAGCTCCGACAAATCATCGACCGCCCTCGCCAGCCTGCAAAACAAGATCAACAACGGTTCGTTCAATCAGGGTGATTTCAGCGTAACGGCGGAGTTCATCACCGTGGACAGCAGCAACGGCAACGAGCCCCTTACCCTGAAGGTGACGGCTGCCGACCAGGTAAGCAACGAGCAGTTGTGGGTGCTTTTCACCGAACAATAAGTCTCCTTCCCCTGCCGGTCGAGTGCAGGCCGGCCAACATCACCAAGGTGTTCCGGAGATGCGACGTGACCGCAAAAACCAGCAGGGCTTCAGCCTGGTCGAGATCATCGTTGTCCTGATCATGACCGGCATCCTGGCGGTTATGGCGGGCCGGATGGTGGCCCCTTCGATAAAAGGGTATCTCCTTGCCCGGGACAATACGGCAACCGCGCAAAAGGGCCGGTTGGCAATGGCCCGGCTGGTCAAGGAGTTGAGCGGACTCAGCTCGGTGGGTTCCGCCTCGGCAAACGCCATCACCTTCTCCTCCTACAAAAACGAGATTCTCGGCAATCATGCCATCGCTCTGTCCGGGACCGAGGTGACCCTGGACAAGGATATCCTGGTCGACCGGGTGGATGACTTCAGCCTGGCCTACTACGATACCTTTGACGGCACCCCGTATACCAACTGGTCTGATTCCCGGCGAATCATCCGGATAACGCTCGGCTTGCAGGGGGCCGACAATATCGTTTCAGTGTTCACCACCCGGATCGTGCCCAGAAATATTTAAACAAAAGAAGGTACAAGCCCATGAAAAACAAGCGCCCGTTCCTTCCAACCGACCAGCGCGGCTCACTGCTCATCGTCCTGATCGTCACCATGTCGATCATGGCAGTGGCCGGGGCGGCCATGCTCAGCCTGGTCGCCAGTTCCACCTATTCCGAACTGGCGGCCGGCCGCCAGGCCGCGGCCTACTACCTGGCCGAGTCCGGGGGCCGCTACGCCATCCCCCAGATCATGCGCGACCGGGACCAGGCCAAGGCCGACCTGGACGGCCACACCTACGTCCCGGCCGATAATCATCAGTTCACCCTGGAGATCGACACCTCTGCGGCTGACTATACCTATCTCACCGCCACCGGCACGGTGAACCCCGGCGGCTGGACCGAGGCCCAGGCCCGGATAACCTTCCGGATACCGACCCCGCCCCCTGCTCAGGAGATAACCTCTACCTTTGGGGCAAACATCCGGGGATTTATCTACGCGCCCTATAGCAACCTCAACTTTGTGCAGGACTCCGTTAACACCGGGACCTTTGTCGGCGACCGGATCGATATCAGAAACAGCACTGAAATCTACGGCCTCGGCACCCCTTCGGGCAGCCATTCGGGCGGCTGCCAAGGGGGCGGCGGCCAGTCTGGGGGCGGCCACCAGGGAGGCTGTCATCCAGGGGGCGGCCATCCGGGGGGCGGCCATCCGGGCTGCCATCCGGGCAACGACCAGCCTGATTACGTCATCTTTGCCGGCAGCACCGACGACAATGCCATCACCCTGCAGGGCGCCCCGACCATAACCGGCGAGATCGGCACCAACGGCACGGTCGCGGGCACCACCGACTATATAAACGTCACGGATAAAGACCCCGATAAACACGTGGGCCTGACCCTGCCGCCGCCGCCGGACCCGCCCGTCTACGACCCGCCGAACAAGATAATCGATCTCTCCAACGTCCGGCTCGCCGACTCGCCGGTGGAGATCACCGCCGGGTCGTACAACTGCAGAAACGACAAGATAAACATAAATGCCGGGGCCACCGTGAACATCAGCGGCAAGGCAGTCCTTGTCTGCGACTCCCTTTTTCTGGCAAGTTCGGCAAAACTGAACGTCTCCGACCAGCTGATCCTGGTTGTCTCAGGGGCAACCATTGGCGGCGACCTCGAGATCACCGGTGATGTCACCATGATAGTGGACACCCTGACGGTCAGCGACGCTGTAATCAATATTAGCAACAGCGGTTCCTTGACCGTGTTTACCAAGGATGCGGTCAACTTTGAAAATTGCGAGGTCAACTTTAAGAGTTGCCAGGGTAAACACTGCAAGGGCAAATATTGCAAGGGCCACACCGCGCCGGAGCTGTTCACCCTGTACGGAACCAGCATCCCGCCCCAGGCCGGGCCGGTGATCCAGTACTTTCCGGACCAGTAGATTCCAGGCGACCAGGAAAAGCGGCAATGGAATCTCCTTCCGGCCCTGTTCCGCAAAACCGCTGTCGCGGAAAATAAAAGAACAATGGCCACGGCCAGGTTTTTCGTTTATTATTAGACAGCTATCCTCCACCAGGGACGATATTACAGTAAGGTTTCGGTAAACCCCGTACGTTTGAGGTTGGACCGGGAAAGGGGTTTTCTTATACCGAACGGTGTAGCGGACCCTGAGCCGCAGCCGTGACGGCAAAAACGGAATTTGAAACAACTTCGGCAGGATATGCTTATGGGTTCCGAATCGCCGCCGCGGCGAAGCGAGTTCCTGCTTGATAGCCTGTTTATGAACAGCCGGCCCTTCTCAATGGAGCGGCCGTTGGTAGAAGAAAACCCCTTTCCCGACAGGAGGGGGTTTACTGAATGTTTAC
>JAKITW010000064.1 GCA_021647905.1 Desulfobacterales bacterium
TGCCGAAGTTGTTTCAAATTCCGTTTTTGCCGTCACGGCTGCGGCTCAGGGTCCGCTACACCGTTCGGTATAAGAAAACCCCTTTCCCGGTCCAACCTCAAACGTACGGGGTTTACCGAAACCTTACGCCGGACGAAGCTCGCTGTCCGGAGAGATTTTTGATTGTTGGTTGCGGCCGCGGCCCAAAAGTTATGGTCCAGCCATGCTGGTTAGTGTCTGTCCAGAAACGAGCGATTTCGTTGTAACCATGCTGCCGCACTTATTCGGGGAGAAAACAAGTGAACGATTATCTGGCGACAATTCTGGAAAAGGGCGCCCTGGAAAAGGCGGCCAAATATATCTGTACGCTCAAATGCGGCTTGTGCCCGATGGTCGAGGAGGGGTTTTCATGTAAAACCGAGTGTGATACCGAGACCAGGCCCTGGCGCTGCTGGGTCGAATTTTTCAAGGAAACAGCTGGCAAGGACAAGGTCAAGGCCGCTGCCTGACCCGTTCCGGCCCGCGAAAAGACCGTCTCCGGCCGGGCACGGTCTAAGCGGCCCGGCGGTCGTTCTCTTCGGGCAGAGGCGCTTCCTTCATTGCCAGGTACTGGTCATAGTCCATCATCACGTCGATGGTGCCGTTGGGCGTGATTTCGACGATCCTGTTTGCCACGGTGGACACAAAGCGATGATCATGGGAGGCAAAGAGCATTACCTCGGAAAATTCGGTCAGAGCGTTATTCAGGGAGGTGATTGACTCCAGGTCGAGATGGTTGGTGGGCTCGTCGAGAATAAGGGCGTTGGCGCCGGTGAGCATCATCTTGGAGAGCATGCAGCGCACCCGTTCGCCACCGGAAAGAACCGAGGTCTTTTTCATCGCCTCCTCTCCGGAAAAGAGCATCTTGCCGAGGAAGCCCCGGACAAAGCTCTCGCTCTCCCTGGGAGGTGCATACTGGCGCAGCCAGCCGACAAGATCAAGCTCATCGTCATTGAAATAACCATTATTCTCTTTGGGAAAATAGGCGCTCCTGATGGTCACACCCCAGCGCAGGCTGCCGTGGTCCGGCTCAAGCTCGCCGGCCAGAATCTGGAACAGGGTGGTTTTTGCCAGGCTGTTGGCCCCGACAAGGGCGATCTTGTCGCCCTTGTTGACAATGAGGGAGAGATCCTCAAACATCGAAACCCCGTCGATTTCTTTTGAAAGACCGTTGAGCTCCAGAATGACGTCACCACAGGGCCGTTCCGGCTTAAAGACGATGTAGGGATATTTGCGGGAGGAAACCGGCATGTCCTCGAGGGTGAGCTTTTCAAGCAGCTTTTTCCGGGAGGTGGCCTGCCTGGCCTTGGAGGCATTGGAACTGAAACGCTGGATGAATGCCTTGAGTTCCTCCGCCTTGGCCAGGGCCTTCTTGCCCTCGCTCTCCTTCTGGTGAAAATGGAGCTGGCTGGCCTGATACCAGAAATCATAGTTGCCGACATAGACCTTGATTTTGCCGTAGTCGATATCCGCCACATGCGTACAGACCTGGTTGAGGAAATGGCGGTCATGGGAGACGATGATCACTGTGTTGCGGAAGCGGGAGAGGAAATCCTCCAGCCAGGTAATGGTCCGCAGGTCGAGCTGGTTGGTGGGCTCGTCCAGAAGCAGGATATCCGGATTGCCGAACAGGGCCTGGGCCAGCAGCACCCGCACCTTGTCGCTGCCGTCAAGCTCCTTCATCTTTTTCTCTCGCATCTCTTCCGGGATACCAAGACCGTTTAACAGCGTTGCCGCCTCTGCCTCGGCCTCATAGCCGTTTATTTCACCGAATGTATCCTCCAGCTCTCCGGAACGGATGCCGTCTTCTTCGCTAAAATCCGCCTTGGCATAGAGGGCCTCGCGCTCGGCCATCACCTTGTAGAGCTTCTTATGGCCCATGATCACGGTATTGAAAACAGTGTGCCCGTCAAAGGCGAACTGATCCTGGTTGAGTACCGCAATGCGCTGTCGCGGCCCCTTGCTGATCCGGCCCCGATCAGGCTCAAGCTGACCGGCCAGGATCTTCAGAAAGGTCGATTTGCCGGCGCCGTTCGCCCCGATCAGGCCATAGCAGTTGCCAGGGGTGAACTTGATATTAACGTCCTGAAAGATGACCCTCTTGCCATAGGAGAGAGCAACATTGGCTGCGGTTATCATGGTCGTGTCCTCATAAAAAAGCCGCAAGGAGACTCCCCGTGGCATAGATTGTTCTCGGTCGGGAAAGGCTGGAGGAAGCGGTACCCCGGGTTGAGTTGTTTATATGAAAATCTTCCCGGACAACGCCCGGTGTTAGAGCAGGTTTTGATTGTTACGAGTCCATCAATTTTGATGAACTGGTAACAACCCGAAAGGCTTCAAATGCCACCCAATAAAATCAACAAGTTACAAGACGAATCACGTCCGTCGAGCGGGTTGTTGCAAGACCGACAATTTTGATCCAGCCATGCTGGTTAATCTTCCGGCGGCAACGGGTTCTCATTTTCCCCGGCGGCATCCTTCTGTTTCTCCAGCTTGCGCTTCTTTTTTTCCTCTTTCTTTTTTTTCTTTGCCAGTTCTTTCTGGCGCTTTTGAAACGAATAGTTTGTTCTGGCCATGACCATCTCCTTATTTATGGTTGGCGTTCAGCCTACAAGACACCCCTGTAAAAAAAGACCCCGCAAAATGCGGGGTCTTTGCCATGGTCGATATCTGTTCTTACTGCTGAACAACGTTGGCCGCGGCCGGTCCCTTGGGGCCGTCGACAATGTCGAAGGTTACCCGGGCGCCTTCCTGAAGAGATTTAAAGCCGTCGCTCTGGATTGCGGAGTGATGGACGAAAACATCGTTGCCGCCGTCCTGCTCAATAAAACCAAAGCCCTTTGCATCGTTAAACCATTTAACTGTTCCTTCTGCCATCTTGTACTACTCCTTTGTGCTGGGTTCCCTGGGGAACCGCTTTTTAAGTGAGCCGGATCATCAAAATACGGCCCGGTAACGGTTTTGTTGCCAAAACTGGATGTTATACTGTTACGCCCCGGCCGCGAGGCCACGGACCAGGTCAAGAAGACGGCCGGGACAGGCAACAACACTCTCCGCAGCCCCACCTTGTTGCGCGGCCCGCCTTTATCTTGTTCTGGCTGAATTTTTTTATGTTGCTGCCGCAAATTGTTGGGGGAAATAGCTGCTGAGGATACCGGGGAAGGGGGTTGCTCAGGGTTACGCTCCAAAACTCGGGGCAAAATATTAAGTTGTGGTTACAGTTTCTGTTACCAGCCCTGTCCTTGTCGCTCATCGCGGGGCCGCGCCTCTTTAACCACTAAATGGCGGTCGTTGACTCTTTTGCCATGCAGTGTTTTCAAGGCGTTGCAGCCATCCTCCCGGTTCAGCATCTTGACATAGCCGAAACATTTTGACTGGCGGGTAAAGTAGTTGTTAATGATCCTGGCGCTGACCACCGCGCCATGGGAGGAAAAAAGCGTCCCAAGCTCGGAATCGGTCATGGTGTAGATCAGGTTGCCAACATATAGTTTCATGCTGCTCTCCTTAATTTAAGTGATCAGCAAAAAAACTTCTCTTCAACGATGGCGAACGATGCGGGAAAAGAACAACGTGGGCAGGGCGGAAAAACGTGAAAGAGTATGCTTCTACTTAAAGTAGAATTAAATATATCCACCCGAAGATACTCTGTAGTTTGTTTTCTGGCAAGCAAAAAACAACCAGGCCGGGGAATGGTTGAACCCGGCGGCCGGCTCCGCCTACCTGACCCGCCTTTTTTTGACTTTCCCGGATCCCGGCTTTTTGCGTAGACCATCGAGCAGATGACCCAGGGCCAGCAGGGGGTGGCGCCGGATCATCCGGGGACCGCTGTAGCGCATCACCTCGCGGATACGCTCCCGCATCTTCGGCTGATAACAGTGGACCGGACAGTTGCCGCAGGAGGTCTTGTTTTCCTGGAAGGGACAATGAGCGAGCCGCAGCCGGGCGTATTCGAGGAGCTTTCGGCATTCTTCACAAAGGCCGGGCCCGGTCCGGTGATGGTCCCGGCAGTAGATAGCGATCATTGCGGCAACGGTCTTGCGTTCCCGCTGGATGCGCGGATGGATCCGGGACATGGCCTGCACCTGAAGTTTTGTAACCGTTCACCAGGGGCTACAGATTTACGGAAACCACCGGCCGGTAAGCGTTTACCAATGCCACGGATTCGTGCAAGCAGGCCGGCGAATCCATAGTATGGCTATGTGAGCCGGCCTGATCGTGCGAAGATGGGGTGCTGGTGAACGCTTACGAAGTTTTTGCTTAATCGAGTGGCTGCCGGGCCGGATACCGTAGAATCAAGCGGCCGGCCTCGACGGGTTCAATCCCCAGGCTGGCGGCGATCTCGCTCCAGCTCTTCCCCTCCCGGGTATACATCGCCGCGATCTCCCCCGGCTGCCGGTTGCCGGCATGGGCCAGGATAAGGAGCAGGTTTATCTCCCTTTGGTTGAGCCCGGATTTTCTGAACATCCTGATCAGCTCCAGCGGCACGGCATAGAAGCCGGCAATGAGCTGGTCGGCAACCAGGTCCCCGGCCTCGGCAACTGAAACCGAAGATTCGATAGCCTCCAGCACTGGATCTTGTCTTGTTTTTTCATCCATTGCCAGGCCGGCGACAATCTCTGCCCAGGATTGCCCCTGTCGGCGAAGTTCAAGCAGCGACCGCAGATCAACCCCGGCTGCTCCGGCGATCTTCAGGCCGACCAGCAGGTCGTTCCGGCCGACCCCCTGTTTCATCTTGAGCATCACGATCTCCCTTTTGGGCACTGCAAAGGAGCGGGCCAGCAGGCTGTTGAAGCTGGTGGCCAGGATATAGTCGTCAGCGGCAAACCGGTCGCCGGGGTTATAGCCGCGCTGGGTAAAACAGTGGCAGCTGATGGCGCTTTCCGCCCCCGGGCTGCCGGCCGCTGCCAGGAAGAAAAGAAAAAAAACAGTAAAAAAAAGGGTTGTAATGGCGACCAGCCGCTTCATGTTCGGTCTCCTTGTCCGCGCCCCATGCCTTTGTCGAGTTCCTGAAACAGGGCCAGCTCGCGCTGGGCCGTGGTCTCCCAGGAGTAGAACTTCTTGATCAGTTGCGCCCCGTTTTCAGAGAACCGGTTCCAGAGCCGCCGGTCGGTAAGCAGCCGGCAACAGGCATCACCGATGGCGGTGGTGTCCCGGGGATCGACCAGCAGTCCGCACTTGCAGTTCCTGATAATCTCCACCGGGCCGCCGTTGTTGGTGACCACCACCGGCAGGCCGGTGGCGCCAGCCTCGAGAATGGTGATCCCGAATGGCTCATGAAAGGCGGGATTGACAAAAACCCCCTTGGAATCGTAGACGATCCGGTAGATCTCGCCGCCCTCGGTCTTGTACTCCAGATGCCTGATGATACAGAATCTGGGCCCAAGTTCGTACCTGGCCACCATGTCCATGATCTCTTCCATCAGCACCCTTTCGTTTTTACCCATCTTGCCCAGGGTGCCGGCAACCATCACCAGGTTGGCCAGCTCCCGCAGCTCCTTGTTAAAGGCATAGGCCTTGACCAGGCTGATCAGGTTTTTCCGGTATTCCAGCCGGCTGATGGTAAAGACCATCGGCTTGTCCGGCTCGGCCAGTTCATCGGCCAGCAACCTGTTGAGACGGACCCGGGCGCCGGGGTCCCATTCGTTCTCAAGCCCGTTGGGATAGAACTTCTCCAGGTTCACCCCCGGCGGGATCACATGGAAGCGCGGGTCCTCGATATTGATCTGGTACATATTGTACTGGCAGAGCCGTTCCTCGTCAGTGCTGACCACGATGGCCGCGGCAGTGTCAATGGCCTCCTGCTCGGCCTTGAGCCGCTCGCTGAAGTGATACTCTTTGTCCATGTCGGCAAAATTTGCATCATTGACCCCGATCCGGCTCATCTTGGGCTTGCCCAGGGAATGAGCGGTGTGGACCTGGGGGATGCCCAGTTCCCTGGAGAGCCGGGCGCAGACCAGGCCGGAGTCGGCGTAGTTGCTGTGCAGGATGTCCGGTTTACGGCCGATCCTGTCGATATATTTCCTGCAATTGGCAATGAATTCATCAAGATAGGGCCACAGTTCCACCTTCATCAGGTACCGTGCGGGACCGCACTCGATCCGGACGATGTTTACCTTGTCGGCCACCGGCTCGATCACCTGGTCATAGCCGGGATACTGGGGATCCATGATCCGCCGGACAATGATGTCCACCTTGTCCACTGCCTCCAGTTTGGCCAGTTGCGCGGCCAGGTAGCGGACATAGATGATCTGGCCGCCGGTGTCCTCATCGCGGCCCAGCTCCAGGTTCTCGCTGCGAAACAACCCGTGCATGCTGTGCATCTGGATATAGAGCCCCATGCCTACTCCCCTTGTTCCGTGAACAGTTGAAAGTGAAAACAGCCTTCCATGACCCCGTTGACAAAGTCTGCCGAGGCAAAAAAGATCCGCGCCTCAATCCCCTTCTGCCGGGCCAGGCGCCGCGCCTCGGCCTTGACCGGTTCGGCGGTGTTGTTGACCACGATGGCGTTAAAACCGCTGACAAAGGCCGGCAGGTCATTGCCCGAATCCCCGGCATAGACGACCCGCTCCCGGGCCAGGCCCAAAACCTGGCGGAGATAGCCAAGGGCATAATCCTTGGCCGCGCTCTCCGGCAGCACATCCACCAGGCCGATATTTTTTCCGGAATCCACGCTGTAGATGATATTGGCCTTGACGCCGCTTTCAGCCAGCCGTTCCCGGATCCCGTCGATAACCCGCCGCTGTTCCTCGGTGCGGGCCAGATAATAGCTCTGCTTGAACTCCTTCTGCCGCTCAGGCTCCTGCACGGTCAGCAGGGGGATGTCAACGAGCAGCCGGCCGATATCCCTGCCGGTCAGCCCGTGCCAGCTCTTTTTCAGTTCAGCACGAAAGCCCTGGTCCGGCTGCCACCTGTTTTCCCGGTAAAAGTAGATCGAGGTGCCCACGTCGCAGACCAGGATGTCGGGCCGGGGCAGGCGGTACCGCTCAACCCCGGCCAGGGCCAGTTGCAGATGGCGACCGGTGACATAGGCCAGGCCGACATTTTCATGGCGCTGGAGCAACCGGGTGAACCGTTCGATTTCGCTGGCCCGTTTCGGCTGATCGTCAAGCGGGATGACCGTGCCGTCCATATCACTTGCCAGGAGTGTGTTTTTCTTCATCTGCCCTCTGTGCCGATTCCAGCCGGACACTCCTCAGGGTGCGCAACAGTGATATTTAGCTGAACCGTTGACAGCTTGAGGTGATATTCCATCCAATTTATGGTAGTATTATTGACCGCCACCCCTGATCAACGGAGAATAAAAAACATGACCTTTTCCTGTGGCAACCATGATTTTGAAACAGATAGCTGTACAAAATTAAAGACAAAATGCATCATGGGTAGACGTGGCTGCGTTCTGGAGGGCAAGGTGCGGGTCAGCGAAGAAATCCTCAAGCGACTGGAAGAGCTGGAAAAAACCGCCGCAATTAAAAAAAGCCGCCCCAGGCCGAGAAGATGAACCCGACGCCAGCCCCACCGGATGACAGTTTCCGGATCAGGTGCCCGAGACTGGGCCACCAGATCCACTTTTCTTACTGCCGCCGGGAAAACCTGGGCATCCCCTGCGCCAAGACCCTTGACTGCTGGTATCCCTATTTCCCGGTGCAGGATTTTTTACAACAGGAGCTTACTCCCACGGAATGGCGCAACGCCTTTGCCGCGCCGGTAAAAGCAAAAATAGTCTCCCTGGCGGAGCTGATCGAACAGGCGCGGAAAAGGGCAAAAAAATAATCCGTTGGCCGCGCCTATTTCCAGAACCGCCAGCCCTTGGCAGGGGGGCTGGCAAAGAGATCCAGCACCTCCTTGCGCCGATGCAGCCGGGCCAGCTCGACAGGCGTATGGCCCTGGACAGTGACCAGGTCGGGCACCTTGCCGTGCTCAAGCAGCAGCCGGGCAATCTCCTCATTGCCGGTCAAGGCAACAATATGAAACAGGGTCCAGCCGGCCACGGTGGCCGCGTTGAGATCACCGCCCCGGGCGAGCAGGGCGCGGACCACATCCGCCTGTCCTTCCTGGCAGGCGATATGGAGCGGGGTGACGCCGCCGCCGAAATCAACATCCAGGGCAACACCCTGGTCGAGCAATTCCTCCACCTGCTCGACCGACCCCTCTTCCACTGCCCGGCGAAAATCATCCAACAATGACTGCTCTCCCTGCTCTTTCATCTCTTCTCTGCTGGAAACGGACATTCCAACTCCTTTCTGGGTAGACCCGGATTATTGTCCTTTTTCGTTGCGGCTGTCTTCCCCCGGCCCTGCTGATGTATCGGCAGGCTAAAAGATCTGCCGCCAAAAAGCAACCGGTCCGCAACCAGGCACCCGCTTTTCCGCCTCCCTTGCTTTCCGCAACAAATTCCCGTAAGCTAGCCGGCCATGAAAAAGGGAACCAAAACCGTGGCCGTGGCCACCCTGGGCTGCAAGGTGAACCAGTTCGAGTCCGCCTCCTTTTTAAGCGACTTTGTCGAGCAGGGGCTGGAGCAGGTTCCGTTCAGCCAGGCGGCCGATATCTACGTGATCAACACCTGCGCGGTCACGGCCAAGGCCGCGGCCCAGTCCCGGCAGATGATCCGCCGGGCCCAACGGGCCAACCCAAGTGCAAAAATCGTGGTCACCGGCTGCTATGCCCAGGTGGAACCGGACACCATCCGGGAGATCACCCGGGGCGACTGCTCCTGCCTGGTGGCCAATCACCAGAAACACCACCTGGTCGCCACCGCTCTCAACCAAACCGCCCCGGACTTTGACCCGGAGATCGGCCGGGAAAAAGAAATCAGCCCCCTGCGGGTGAAACGCTTTGCCGGCCGCAGCCGGCCCTTTCTCAAGATCCAGGACGGCTGCAACAACTTCTGTTCCTACTGTATCGTCCCCCATGCCCGGGGCCGCAGCCGTTCCCTGGCCCCGGAGGCGGTGCTCGCCCAGGCCCGGCAATTCGTTGCGGCCGGGTATCGGGAAATGGTGGTCACCGGCATCCACGTGGGCGCCTATGGCCGAGATCTGTGCCCCAGGGTCTCGCTCACCGGGATCCTTGAACAACTGGCCCGGGCAACCCCTGGGATCCGCTACCGGATCAGCTCGCTGGAGCCCAGTGAAATATCAACGGAACTGCTCCGGCTGATGGCTGAAACCCCGGCCCTGATGGACCATCTCCATATCCCGCTGCAGAGCGGCGACGACATTATTCTCAAACAGATGCGCCGTTGCTATTCGACCCGGGAATTCAAGGAGATTGTCTTGGCGGTCCGCCAGGCCCTGCCAGCGGCGGCCATTGGCGTTGATCTGCTCACCGGCTTTCCCGGTGAGGACGAACAGGCCTTTTACAACACCTGCGAGTTGATCGACCAGCTACCGGTCACCTATCTCCACGTTTTTCCCTATTCCCGGCGGCCGTCCACCCCGGCGGCGACAATGGCCGGCCAGGTCGGCAAGGCGACCAGGGATGAACGGGTGGCGGTTCTGCGGCAGCTGGGTGAAAAAAAGAAAATCGCCTTTTATCGCAGCCAACTGGGCACCCTCCACCAGGTGCTGGTTGAGGGCGGGCGCCATCGGCCCGGCCTGCTTAAGGGATTTTCCGGCAACTACATCCCGGTGACCATCAAGGGTCCGGCCCCGGCCGCCAACCAGGTACTGACCGTCCGGCTTGAAAAACTGCTTGATGATGGAACCGTGCTCGGCACGACTTTCATATAAACGACCCGGCACCCAGCCCTTTTTCCCCATCTAATCCATTGTCATTTCAGCCCTGGACTGCTAGTATATAAATTCGTGCGCTATCGTATTCTATTTCTAGCCAAGTCAACATGTTACGTTTATATTTATCTGCGCCATGATCGGGGAAATCATTGCCATCGGAGATGAATTGACCTCCGGCCGGGTGTTGAACACCAACAGCCGCTTTGCCGCGGGCCAGCTTTTTGCGGCCGGCCACGAGATCAAGGCGATGACCACGGTGCGGGACACGGCCGCGGAGATCGGCGAGGTGCTGAAGCGGGCGCTCCGCCGCTCTGATTTCGTCATTGTCACCGGCGGCCTGGGGGCCACCAGCGATGACCGTACCACCGAGGCGGTTGCCGATGTTCTCGACCGGCCGACCACCCTGTACCCCGAGATCCTCAAAAAGATCAGCAACAGCCTGAAACAGCGGAACGGACCGGAGCCGCAGACCCTGGAAAAACTTGCCTGGCTCCCGGAAGGGGCAGAAGTGCTGAAGCCCGAGGCCAGAATGGCCGGCTACCTGCTGGTACACGACCGGAAACCGATCTTCTTCCTGCCCGGAGTACCGCACGAGATGCGGGAGTTGATGGCCGACCGGGTCCTGCCCCGGCTGGCGCTCATGGCCGGCAAGACCGCCTGCGCGGTCCGGCAACGGATCTACAAGCTCTTCGGCCTGCCGGAAATCGAGATCAACCGCCGGCTGCGCGAGCTGGAAAAAAGTGATCCCCGGGTGCGGCTCGGTTATTATCCCGAGTTTCCCGAGGTCCATCTCAGCCTGACGGTGATGGCCGACCGGGCCGGGGAGGCGGACTCGCTCTTTGCCCGGTTTTCTCAAGAGATCGAGGCCTGCCTCAGGGAACACATCTTTGCCCGTGACGGGGAGACCATGGAAGCGGTGGTGGGAGGCCTGCTCCTTGACCGCAACCTGACCCTGGCCCTGGCCGAATCCTGCTCCGGCGGGTTGATCGCCCACAAGATCACCTCAATTGCCGGCAGCTCCGGCTATTTCCCCGGCGGGGTGGTGGCCTACAGCAATGATTTAAAGGAGTCCCTGCTCGGAGTGGATCCGGTGATTCTTGTTGAACAGGGGGCGGTAAGCGATGCCTGCGCCCGGGCCATGGCCGCCGGGATACGGCAGCGCACCAGGGCCGGCCTCGGCCTGGCGGTCACCGGCATTGCCGGCCCCAGCGGCGGCAGCGCCGACAAACCGGTGGGCACCGTATTCTTCGGCCTGAGCGACCAGGAGGACAGCAGGGCCTTCAGATTCCATTTTTCCGGCAACCGCCGGCAAATTCAGGAACACACCGCAGTGACCGGCCTGGACATCGTCCGCCGCTATCTTCTCGGGTTGCCGCTGACTAGTGTCCGTCCAGAAATGAGCAATTTTGTTCAAGATCAAGGATCGCGGTAAGGTTTCGGTAAACCCCGTACGTTTGAGGTTGGACCGGGAAAGGGGTTTTCTTATAGCGAACGGTATAGCGGACCCTGAGCCGCAGCCGTGACGGCAAAAGCGGAAATTGAAACAACTTCGGCATGATATGCTTATGGCTTCCGAATCGCCGCCGCGGCGAAGCGAGTTCCTGCTTGATAGCCTGTTTATGAACAGCCGTCCCTTCTCAAAGGAGCGGCCGTTGGTAGAAGAAGACCCCTTTCCCGACAGGAGGGGATTTACTGAATGTTGATGAACTCGTAACAACCCGAAAGGCTTCAAATGCCACCCAATAAAATCAACAAGTTACAAGACGAATCACGTCCGTCGAGCGGGTTGTTGCGAGACCGACAATGTTTACGGATCGCGAAAAAATAACCGGAGTCATATAACTGATATTACGAGGATTATTTTTTGAGCATGACGCCGAGATTGGGCGAAGGGGCCATTTCTGGATGGGCACTGACTAACCAGCATGGCAGGACCAAACTTTATGGCCGCGGCCACAACCAACAATATGAACCCCAATAAAAAAAACTTCCAGGAGCGCATTATGAGCCGTGATGCAAAGAGCAAGACCCTTGAAAATGCCATGTACCAGATCCAGAAACAGTTCGGCAAGGGCGCAATCATGCGTTTGGGATCCCAGAAGACCGAGGCGATCCCGGTCATTCCCTCGGGCTCCTTGAGTCTTGATATCGCCCTGGGGGTGGGCGGCATGCCCAGGGGCCGGGTCACGGAGATCTACGGCCCCGAGTCATCGGGCAAGACCACCCTGGGCCTGCACGCCATTGCCGAGGCCCAGAAACGGGGCGGGGTGGCGGCCTTTATCGATGCCGAACATGCCCTGGACACCGCCTATGCCGGCCAGTTGGGGGTCAATATCGATGACCTGCTGGTCTCCCAGCCGGATTACGGCGAACAGGCCCTGGAAATCACCGAGGTCCTGATTCGCAGCGGCGCGGTGGACGTGATCGTGGTCGACTCGGTGGCCGCCCTGGTGCCCAAGGCCGAGATCGACGGCAATGTCGGCGACCAGCACGTGGGGCTCCAGGCCCGGCTGATGTCCCATGCGATGCGCAAATTCACCTCAGTGCTCAAGCGGAGCAACACCGCGCTGATCTTCATCAACCAGATCCGGATCAAGATCGGGGTGATGTTCGGCAACCCGGAGACCACCCCGGGCGGCAATGCCTTGAAATTCTACAGCTCGGTGCGACTGGACATCCGCAGGATCGCCACCATCAAGGACGGCCAGGAGTCCATCGGCTCCCGGACCAGGGTCAAGGTGGTGAAGAACAAGGTGGCGCCGCCGTTCAAGCTGGCGGAATTTGATATCGCCTATGGCGAGGGGATCTCCAAGATCGGCGATATCCTCGACCTGGCCGTGGGCCTGGATATCATTGAAAAGAGCGGGGCCTGGTACTCATACGGCGGCGAGCGCATCGGCCAGGGCCGGGAGAATGCCAAGAGTTTTCTCAAGGAACATCCGCAAATGACCGATGAGATCGAGAACAAGGTCCGGCTGGGATACGGCCTGACCGCGGCAACCGGGCAAAAGACAGAGGACAGAGGACAGGGGACGGAAAAAATATAAATTTTTACTTTCAGCGTTCGTCATCGGGATAGCCGTCGGGATTGGCCTGCTGCCAGCGCCAGGTGTCAACGCACATCTCGGCCACCCCCTTTTCCGCCTGCCAGCCCAATTCCCGCCGGGCCAGGCCCGGATCGGCATAGCATACCGCGATATCACCCGGCCGCCGGTCCACCACCCGGTAGGGAATCGGCCGGCCGCTGGCCTCACCAAAGGCGGCGACCATCTCCAGCACGCTTAGACCGCGGCCGGTGCCGAGATTATAGACAAATACCCCGGGCCGGCCGGTCAGCGCATCCAGGGCCTTGAGATGGCCCTGGGCCAGATCCACCACATGGATATAGTCGCGGACCCCGGTGCCGTCCGGGGTGGGGTAGTCGTTGCCATATACAAAAAGCTCGGGCAGCCGGCCCACCGCCACCTGGGCGATATAGGGCACGAGATTGTTGGGGATGCCGCGCGGGTCCTCGCCGATCCGGCCGCTTTCATGGGCCCCCACCGGGTTGAAATAACGGAGCAGGCCGATACTCCAGTCCGGTTCGGCAACCTGCAGGTCCCTCAGAATCTCCTCGATCATCAGCTTGCTGCGGCCATAGGGATTGGTGGCGCTGACCGGAAAATCCTCGGTGATCGGCACCCGTTCCGGGTCGCCGTAGACCGTGGCCGAGGAGCTGAATATCAGGTTTTTCACCCCATGCTCCTGCATCACCTGGCAGAGAACCAGGGTCGCGGTCAGGTTGTTGTGATAATAGGCCAGGGGCATGGCCGTTGACTCACCCACTGCCTTGAGCCCGGCAAAATGGATCACCGCCTTGATATCTCCCCTGGCAAAGGCTGCGGAGAGCGCCCCCCGGTCCCGCAGATCGGCCCGGATAAAGGTAAGGGAACGGCCGGTCAGTTCCTCCACCCGGCGCAGGGACTCGGCCTGGCTGTTGACCAGGCTGTCCACCACCACCACCTGGTGGCCGGCCAGGAGCAGCTCCAGACAGGTGTGACTGCCGATGTAGCCGGCGCCGCCGGTAATCAGAACCTTCATCATCAATCCTCCGGATGAATTTGATCGGATATTGGTAACCGTTCACCAGGGGCTACAGATTTACGGAACCCACCGGCCGGTAAGCGTTGACCAGTGCCACGGATATTGTTCAATGGCATCCACGGGTTATGGTATCCCTTTGCACGGTACCCGCCATGACCCGGTTTCGCAAGCTCTCCATGGCCAAGAGAATGAAAAAACGCTATACTGCCTGCTACAATCCTTGATAACAGGAGGTCAAGACCATGCCCTATGTCAATATCCGGGTGGCCGGAAAACTGAAAAAAACGCAAAAAGAAGAGATCTGCGCCGGTGTCACCGAGGTGATCTCCCGGGTGGCCAACAAGCCGCCGGAGTCCATCCTCATCTTCATCGACGAGGTGGAGCACGAAAATATCGCCACTGCCGGCAAACTCCTGCAAAAACCATCCTCCTAGCGACTTCCCATGTCCGAAGCCACTGCGCAACGCCTTGCCGAGTTACGGGACCAGCTCAACTTCCACGCCCACCGCTACTACGTGCTGGACGATCCCCTGATCTCCGACGGCGAATATGACCGCCTTTTTCAGGAGTTGCTCGCCCTGGAGGCGGAGCATCCGGAGCTGGTCACCCCGGATTCGCCCAGCCAGCGGGTGGGGGGAGAGCCGCGGCCCGAGTTCCGCACCGTAACCCGCGCCATTCCCATGCTCAGCCTGGACAACGCCTTTTCCGCCGCGGATCTGCTTAAATTTGAGGAACGGCTGCAGCGATTCCTTAACAGTGACGAGCCGTTGACCTATGTGGCTGAGCCCAAACTGGACGGGTTGGCCGTGGAACTGGTCTATGAACAGGGTCTGCTGCAAGAGGGCTCAACCCGGGGCAACGGCAGAACCGGCGAGGAGATCACCGCCAACCTGAAGACCATTCCCTCGATTCCGCTCCGCCTCATTTCCAGACCCGGACAAATTATCCCGGCAAGGCTGGCGGTGCGGGGCGAGGTCTTTCTCTCCGTGGCCGGATTCTCCGCCTTGAACGCCCAGCGCCGGGAAAAGGGCGAGCCCCTGTTCGCCAATCCCAGGAATGCGGCGGCCGGCTCCCTGCGCCAGCTTGATTCCAGGATCACGGCCCAGCGGCCCCTGGACTTTTTCGGCTATGGGGTGGCGGACAGCAGCGAACTTGCCTGCGCCGGCCAGGGCGAACTGCTCGCCGCCCTGGCCGCCATGGGGTTCAAGATCAATCCCCACGTCAGGACCAACGCCACCATGGCCGAGGTGATCGATCATTTTCATCTTCTCGCTGAGATACGCCTTCAGCTGGACTATGAGATCGACGGCATGGTGGTCAAGGTGGACAGCCTGGAGCTGCAGCAACGGCTCGGCAATATCGGCGCACCGGAGAATCCCCGCTGTCCACGCTGGGCCATTGCCGCCAAGTTCCCGGCCACCCAGGCCACCACCAGGCTGCTGGCCGTGGAGTTCCAGGTGGGGCGGACCGGCGCCATTACCCCGGTGGCCCTCCTGGAACCGGTATCAGTGGGCGGGGTCACGGTGAGCCGGGCCACCCTGCACAACGAGGATATGATCCGTTCCAAGGATCTGCGCACCGGCGACACGGTCCTGATCCAACGGGCCGGCGATGTGATCCCCGAGGTGGTCAAGCCGGTGCCGGAAATGCGGCAAGGCAGCGAGGAGCCGATCCGGATGCCCACCCTTTGTCCTGAATGCGGCCACCCCCTGGTGCGGCCGGAAAACGAGGCAGTGACCCGTTGCCCCAACCCGCAATGCCCGGCCCAGCGGCTCCGGGCCCTGGTCCACTACACCTCCAAGGCGGGACTGGATATCGAGGGGCTGGGCAAAAAGGTGATGGAACAGCTCTTCAGCCTGGGGCTGGTCACGGATATCCCGGATATCTACCGGCTCCGGGCCAAGGACTTGCGCGGCCTGGCGGGCTGGGCCGAAATCTCGGCCGATAATGCGATTGCCGCCATTGAGGCGAGCAAGACCCCGACCCTGGGCCGGTTCCTCACCGCCCTGGGGATCCGCCATGTGGGCGAAGGGGTCGCCTCCCTGCTGGAGCGCCACTTCCACACCCTCAACCAAATACAGCAGGCCACCCTGGAGGAGCTGCTGGAAATCGACGGGATCGGCCTGCAGATCGCCGAGAGCCTGACCCGCTTTTTCGAAAAACCGGAAAACCGGGAGATGCTGGAACAGCTCTTTGAACTGGGTCTTACCATCACTGAACCGGTGGCGGATGAAACCAGGTCTCGCCCGCTGGCCGGAACGGTATTTCTCTTCACCGGCAGCCTGGCCGCCTTTTCACGGGACGAGGCCAAGGCCCGGGTCAAGGCGCTGGGCGGCCAGGTGGCCTCGACTCTCAACAAAAAGGTCACCCATGTGGTGATCGGCGACAAACCGGGCAGCAAGGCCCGCAAGGCGGCCGAACAGGGCGTCACCATCCTCGCTGAGGAGCAGTTTACCACCCTGCTCCGGCAGCCGGAACTTATCACCAACAGCGGTCCGCATCAACTAGCGTTGTTTTGAAGGCAGGGGACAGGGGACAGGGGACAGGGAAATGATACCGGATTAACCGAACTGTATCGATAATAACTGCCCACAGTTCAAGGGAATATTCCCGGAGCATGGAAAATGTCTGAAAGATGTGTACAGGTCATTGTCAGCGGCCGGGTCCAGGGTGTTTATTTCCGGGCCTTCACCCGGGAGGAGGCAGAGAGTCTGGGCCTTTCCGGCTGGGTCCGCAACCGGGCCGACGGCACGGTGGAGGCCCTGATCCAGGGCGAACCCCAGGCCGTGGAGCGGATGCTCGCCTGGTTCCATACCGGCTCGCCCCACTCCCAGGTCGACGGGGTCCGGGTCACCGAGAAGGAGGTCAGGGACGAACGTGTTTCCTTTGAGATCCGGTATCGATAGGGATAACGGGTTGTCACGGGTGGTTTTCTAAGCTTGACACGCAAAGAATCCATCAGGAATAGCTCGTGGCCTACGTGGACGATGAGTACGCTGGGGAAATAGGCCCGTTCAGAAAACTACAAAGGAAATAAAGATTGACTCTGGGCAGCCAGGCGGTGTACCGGCTCGCCAATAACGTTGTCCCCCGGCGGCCTTTGTGTTGTAAGGTTTCGGTAAACCCCGTACGTTTGAGGTTGGACCGGGAAAGGGGTTTTCTTATAGCGAACGGTGTAGCGGACCCTGAGCCGCAGCCGTGACGGCAAAAGCGGAAATTGAAACAACTTCGGCAGGATATGCTTATG
>JAKITW010000065.1 GCA_021647905.1 Desulfobacterales bacterium
TGCTTATGGCTTCCGAATCGCCGTTGCGGCGAAGCGAGTTCCTGCTTGATAGCCTGTTCATGAACAGCCGGCCCTTCTCAATGGAGCGGCCGTTGGTAGAAGAAAACCCCTTTCCCGACAGGAGGGGTTTACTGAATGTTTACGATAAATGCGGATTCGAGCCCCGCGGGGTCACTATATATACGTGCAAGGAAAACAACAAAGGCGGCAAATTGAAAAAGTGATATTCTCCGGGAAAAGCCCCATATTTCAGGGGCCTTTTTGGGGCTTCGATTGAATTAATGTTATCGTTTCCCGGCCAATGTTTAATTTTTAAGATGTTATACTCCCTGGGAGTCCTTGTCCTGGAAGGATAATACCTTTTTCGGGCAATTCATCACACAGTTATAGCAGCGCAGGCAGTCAATGCTCGGCAGATGTTCCTGCCCCTTGAAGGCGCCGGGATATGTCTGGATCGGACAGACCTTTTTACAGAGCCCGCACTGTCTGCAATCCTCGCCGACCGTCAGCAGATAGGTGTTTTTGCTGCTGATCCCCTGCATAGCCCCCATGGGGCAGATCGCGCACCAGACCCGCGGCTTGAAATAAATCCCCAGCCCGATCGCCAGTCCGGTGGAGAGAATCCACATCATCCGGAAGACCGCCCCGATCGCCTTGGCATCCCCCCATGCCATGTACAGCTGGAAAAGCATCAGACCCATCATCAATACAAAAAGCAGCCAGCGGAACCAACTGGACTTAAATACCGGCAGAATGTCCCGGTGCAAGCTTACCCGGGACAGGATTCTCTCGTGAAAAGCGCCCATCGGACAAAACCAGCCGCAGTAGAACCTGCCCCGCTGGCTGGCCAGGACGAGGAAGAAGGTGATCAGGGCCAGGACGGTAAAGCCAAGCTTCGGGCAGTAGTAGCCGCCGACAACCACCAGGGGCAGTAAAAGGGCCATGGCCCACTGGCTGGGCTGGCGGCAGCAGATTTCCTGGATTTTTGACTTCTTTCGTACGGTTTTTTTAGACGACATGATTCTGGAGTTGTTTATATGAAAGTCGTTCCGGACGAAGTTCGGTGTCCAGGGAGATTTTCATTGTTTGGTTGTGGCTGCGGCCATAAAGTTTGGTCCAGCCATCCTGGTTATTTGATTTGTTATTTCTTGCCTGTTTTTTTGTCATCGGCCTGTCCGCATACCCGGTGTATCGGAGTCTCCCTTCGATCGCTTCCTTACCTGCGAACAGGCCTCTTTGTCGGTCCGCAACCGCGATGCTTCTCTTTCCGGGGACCGGGAAATCTGGTCCACAACCATTTTTCCCCTTCAACAATCAGGTATGCCAGCAGTCCGGCGGCCACGATCCTGCTCCAGGCCGCGAGGTCAATGGGCGCGCTGTGGAACAATCTGTTCATCACCGGCAGATATGTATAAATAATCTGGACAACCAGCATGACCGCCACGCCGCCGAACACCCACATGTTGGAGAAAAAGCCAAGTTGGAAAACCGACTTTGTCAGGGAACGGCAGTTGAACAGGTAAAAAAGTTCCATGACCACAAAGACATTCACCGCCACGGTGCGGGCCTGGGCGAGATCCGCCCCCCTTGCCATCTCCCATTGAAAAAGGGCGAACGCGGCAACCAGCAGCAGGCCGCCCACCAGAAAAATGCGGCCGATCAGGTTTCTGGTCAGAATCGGGGCCCGCGGGTCCCGCGGCGGCCGGGTCATGATCTCCGGTTCCTTGGGCTCAAAGGCCAGCATCAGACCAAGGAACCCGGCGGTGGTCATGTTTATCCAGAGAATCTGCACGGGCAGGATGGGCAGGGTGACCCCGAAAAAGATAGCGGCCATGATCACCAGCCCCTCCCCCAGGTTGGTGGGCAGGGTCCAGACAATGAATTTTGTCAGGTTGTCGAACACCCCGCGGCCCTCTTCAACCGCAGCCTCAATGGAACCGAAATTATCGTCAATAAGCACCATGTCGGCGGCCTCCTTGGCCACCTCGGTACCGGTTATCCCCATGGCCACGCCGATATCCGCCTGCTTTAAGGCCGGCGCATCATTAACCCCGTCGCCGGTCATGGCCACCACATGACCACGGGACTGCAGGGCCTCCACCAGGCGCAGTTTCTGCTCCGGCGCCACCCGGGCGAAGACCGCTGTTTTTTCAGCCGCCTCGATCAATTCCCGGTCGGAAAGCGTCACAAGATCACTGCCGGAGAGAACCCGCGGCCGGCCGCCGCTTTTGGTCGTTATCCCGTTCAATCCTATCTGCGCGGCAATGGCGGCAGCGGTGACCGCATGGTCGCCGGTGATCATCTTGACCCGGATGCCGGCCGCCTGGCAGACCCGGACCGCCTGCACCGCCTCGGCCCGCGGCGGATCGATCATGGCCATGAGCCCGATAAAGACCAGGTCGGATTGGACATCGGCATGGCTTATCTTATCAATAACAGCTGTTGGTTCCTTTCCGGCAAAGGCGAGAACCCTGAGGCCCTTTTTTGCCATCTGCTCAACCTGAAGAAGAATTTCATCCCTGTCCAGGTCAAGCCGGGAGGCGCAACGGGCAAGAACCGCCTCCACCGCGCCCTTGATATAGATCAGCCGTTTGTCGCTGTTGTCGCCCTTGTGCAGGGTGGCCATGTACTGATATTCCGATTCAAAGGGCAATACGTCGAGACGGGGAAAACGTTTTTTCGCTTCAGCAGGATCGACACCACCCTTGATTCCGGCAACAAGCAGCGCTCCTTCGGTGGGGTCACCCTGCACCTGCCATTCACCGTTGTTGTTTATAAGCATACTGTCATTGCACAGAACTCCGGCCCGCAGGCATTCGGTAAGGCCGGCGGAGTTTTCGAGCCCGGAACCGTTGCCGGCCGGAAGAATTTTGCCGGCAGACGGATTATAGCCGGCCCCGGTCACCCCATGCAAAATGCCGGCTGCCATAATTTCCTGGACAGTCATCTGGTTTTCAGTAAGCGTTCCGGTCTTGTCCGAACAGATCACCGTGGTGGAACCCAGGGTCTCCACGGCCGGCAGCCTACGGATAATGGCCCGCCGTTTGGCCATGCGTCCGACACCGATGGCAAGGGTTATGGTGACCGCGGCGGGCAGACCTTCCGGAATGGCGCCAACCGCCAGGGCCACCGCGGCCATGAACATCTCGAAATAGGATTGGCCGCGCAGGATTCCCACTGTCACGGTTATCGCGGCAAGAGCAAGAATGGCGTAAAGCAGAATGTGACTGAAATGGGCAATCTTGCGGGTAAGCGGGGTCGCCAGTTCATCGGCGGCAGCGATAAGTTCCGAGATGCGGCCCACCTCGGTATGATTTCCGGTTGCCGTGACAATACCTTTGCCCTGGCCATAGGTCACCAGGGTCGAGGCATAGGCCATATTGCGCCGATCAGCCAGCAGCGTGTCATGACCGAGTTCCCCTTCGGTTTTCTCCACCGGCAGGGACTCGCCGGTAAGGGTGGACTCATCGACCCGCAGGTTCCTGACCGCAAGCAGCCGCATATCCGCCGGCACCTTGTCGCCGCTGCTCAGCAGAACAATATCGCCCGGCACCAGTTCCGTGGCGGCAATGCGTTTTTTTTCACCCTGGCGCAGAACCGTGGCCTCGGTGGTCATGGTCCGGGCCAGGGCGGCCAGGGCATTGACCGCCTTTGCTTCCTGGATATAGCCGATTATCGCATTAACCAGCACCACCGCGGAAATAACCCCGGAGTCCACCCATTCCCGGAGAAGGGCGGTAATTATTGCCGAGGCGATCAGTATATATATGAGCGGCTGGTGAAACTGCAGGAGAAACCGCTTGAGCGGCCCTCTGCCTTTTTTTGCAGTGATGGTATTGGAACCGAAAGTCTGCAGACGATGTTTGACCGCGAATTGTTCGAGGCCTTTTCCCGGGTCGCCGTCCAGGAGATCAACGACTTCTTCTGCCGGCAGGTGGTGCCAGTGTTTCGCGATTAATTCGTTCATGGATTCACTCCGCTATAAAAAACCAGGCCCTGTTTTTTTACCTTCTCCTGGTTTCGGGTTTTTCACACCAACCGTCGAAGAGTCAAAAAATAACGGGACCGAACCGGTCCCGTTATTAAAACACCGCCAAGATGAAGATATCTTGTAAGCGTTCACCAGCACCCCATCTTCGCACGATCAGGCCGGCTCACATAGCCATACTATGGATTCGCCGGCCTGCTTGCACGAATCCGTGGCACTGGTAAACGCTTACAGGCCGGTGGTTTCCGTAAATTTGTAACCCCTGGTGAACGGTTACGATATCTCTTGCTTCAACCTACCACTCTTTTGACGGTTCCGTTGCTGATCATTTCCTGAAACTGGCAGAGAAGCGCTCTTTCCTCTTTGTCGATTACGCCGTCATCGTGCGCCAGGTCCATAATGGCCTGGTATTCGGTAGATGTCACCTCTAAATCGAGAATCACATGATTAATAAGCGCCTTGAGGCGCGTTGCGGATTCGCTTGGTTTCTTCATCGTTTTTTTCCTTTATTTGTGCAGCTCGGGTTTAATACCCCGCCCCTTGGGGCGTTCAATGCTTTCGAGGATACCCCGCTGCTTGCGGCGGGGTAATTCATTTACTTCTTTACATGTTGAACATTTCATTTTTCTGCCTCCTTGATTTTTGTCGGTCTCGCAACAACCGCTCGACGGGCGTGATTTGTCTTGTAACTTGCTAAGCCCCGCCGGACTCCGGGTTGCCTCCTGCCTGGTAAGATCAAGAAAAGGCCGAACCCTGTTGGAGGGGGCGCTGCAGCAGACAGGGTTCGGCCCGGGGGAGAAGGAAGGGGTTTGTAACGGATTCAGGACGTTGTCAGCCGATGACCATGCTGCCCTGCTCATCGCTGCCAACGATCCATTCAAGTTCAATCTCAAGGGAATGTTTTCTTTTCTTCACTCTTGAACATGAACAGTACGATTTCACGACTCATCGCAATCTCCTTTCCAATTACAATTTTGTCTGTGACAATCCCAGGCGGTTATTGTTTCGTTCTGGCCGACAGCTTCAAGATCTATTCTTCGTTCTGGTCGAACAGGATAATAGCATTGTTTTTCAATTTCCCGCCTGGTTGAACGGGCAAGCCTTTCCAGGCGGTTGTCGTCCGCCTTGAGATGGTTGTCCCCTCTGCCTGAAGTTCTGCTGGTTTGTCCGGCTGTCCGCGTCCGCAGTTTCGCCGAGATCCGGCAATGTTTATCCCGTGGCCCATTGGCGACTCCTTGGTGACCTGGTTGAATATTTTGATTCGTTAGAGCTAACATAATACATAAAGAGGCTTGCGACAAATAGAAAAAGATATTGACTCCTTTCGAAAAAAACGAAAAGAAAATCATGGCATGGCTTGCCATTTAAGAGCGTTGCCGGGGCACTCACAGGTGCCGGAGATGCGCGGGTCTGTCAATCGTCTGACGTTTTGTTTGTTAGAAAATTAACAGGGTCGCATCTTGAAAATTAAATGTTGATCCCGGGGTGTTCGCAGGTCAATCGTTGGCCGCTTTGTTGAACAACACCGAGGTTGCGGGGACTCTCTCCGGCTGGAATATCATCCCCTGTGCCGCTGATTGGATTTTTTATTGGGCCTGCCGGTTTTGACCTGGCAACAGCCTGTCATTATTCTGGTATTGACCGGCCGGTCTTTTTCAACTAATAACAAGATGTCTCCAGAAAAATCTTTTTGCAGGACCCCTTGCGGGCCAGGATATTTTGTCCGGGCTTTGGTGCGAAGCGAGCAGGGGATGGTTGTGATCCGCGAAAGGCTGTTGTTATCTTTCTTCCGGAGGAAACCGATATGCTTAAAGAACAGTCCGTCAACCTTGGCAATCTGATACTTTCCCTGTCCGATGCCGTGGATCTGGCCAGTCCGGCCATTGCCACCCACCAGGTGCGAACGGCATTCATTGCCTGGCAGCTGGCTGTATCCGCCGGCCTGCCGGATGATACCGTGGAATGGATCTTTCTCACCGCATTGTTACACGACATCGGTGCCTTGAGCCAGGAGAGCAAGATCCGCCTGCATAACTTTACTGAAACGGATTTAAGCACCCACTGCATCATCGGCGAGTCCCTGTTCCGGAAATGCCCGTTGCTTGCCCCGGCAGCCGGGATCGTCCGGCACCATCATCGGCCCTGGCAGGAATGGGACTGCTCCCTTGGCGACCCCGACGTCCTTGAGTCCCAGATAATCTATCTGGCCGACCTGCTGGAACGGTATGTCGAGCGCGACCGGTTCGTTCTCCATCAGGTCGAGGGGCTGACGAAAAAGATCGTCGCAACCTCGGGCACGGAACTGCATCCGGATGTGGTGGATCTCTATCTTGTCATTGCCAAGCGGGAAGATTTCTGGCTCGACCTGACCTCGGCGCGGCTCTACTCCCTGCTGCTTAACCACGGGCCGAACCGGCAGCTTGATGTCGGGATTAACGGCATCTTGTCCATCGGCCGGATCTTTCGGGAGATCATTGATTTCCGGTCCCGGTTCACCGCCACCCACTCCACCGGCGTTGCCGAGTGCGCGGTCATGCTGGGCCGGATATTCGGCTTGACCGATCTTGAGGTATTGAACCTGAAGCTGGCCGGCCAGTTTCACGACCTGGGCAAACTGGTGGTGCCCAATGCCATCCTGGAAAAGCCGGGCAGGCTCACCAGCGGGGAGTTTGCTATTGTTAAACAGCATACCTACTGGAGCTATTCGGTATTGAACAGCATCGACGGGCTTGGCCGGATCGCCGAGTGGGCGGCATTCCATCATGAAAAGCTGGACGGCAACGGCTACCCCTTCCGGATCAACGCGGACAGGATCAGCACTGGTTCGCGGATCATGGCGGTGGCTGATATCTTCACCGCCCTGACCGAGGACCGGCCTTACCGGCTGGGGATGGACCGTAAAAATATTGAAAGGATTCTCACTGATAATGCTGAAAACAGCGCCATTGACAAACGGATCGTCGGGCTTCTTCTGGAAAATTTCGCTGACATCTCGGAACAGGTGCGGGAGAAACAGGCGGTTACCGAGGATTATTATCAACGGGAGTTGGTTGATATCGGCGCTGCCTAGCCCGTTGGCGGCACAACAGCCGGCCAGGCAGTGCCCGTCCGGAAATGGTCCTCTTGCCCGATCTCCCGCAGTCTCGCCGGTTGGCTTAGCTCATCATGCTCAAAAAAATAATGCCCTGAATATCAACCAGTTTCATATTTGATGGACTCGTAACAACCCGAAAGGCTTCAAATGCCACCCAATAAAATCAACAAGTTACAAGACGAATCACGTCCGTCGAGCGGGTTGTTGCGAGACCGACATATTTCATATAAACCAGGAGCGTGATGAATGCTCAAGTCGTCGACTAGAAAAGATCTTACCATTGTTCTTCCCCTGGTGATTGTTACAGCGATTATCGCCAGCTACTGGCCGATCCTGGAGAAGCTCAATTTCCGCTGGTCCAGTGGCGACAACAGCTACTGCTACCTTGTTGTTCCCCTTTTTCTCTATCTCTGCTGGGAAAAAAAGGATTCCTTCCGCTTTTTCGAGATCAACTGGTCGCTCGGGGGTGTCCTCCCGGCCCTGCTTTCCGTAATGACACTTGTTGCCGGCGAACTGGGTTCGGTTGAGACTCTTCTCTATATCGGCCTCTGGGGCTGTGTTGTGAGTTTAATTATTACCCTTTACGGCTGGCGCCGGAGCCGGAGCCTCTTTTTTCCGCTGCTGATATTGTTGTTTATTGTGCCGATGGCGCCCTATATCAACAATATGCTTACGTTTAAAATGAAGATGGCGGCAAGTTCCCTTTCAGTGGAGATGCTGCGTATAATGGGAATATCAGTGCTCCAGAACGGCAACATTCTCGACCTGGGAGTCACTAAGCTGCAGGTGGTGGATGCCTGCAGCGGCCTGCGCTATATTGTCTCCCTGTTTATGATGGCCCTCTTGATCGGCCATTTTTTTGTCGCTGGCCTGTGGCGGAAAATAATCCTTGTCCTGCTGGTCTATCCCCTGTCCATATTCATCAATGCAATGCGGATTTTTATTACCGGCATCTTGGTCTTGAACGGCTACCGGGGGGTTACCGAGGGGGTCATGCATGATGGCGCCGGAATGCTCGCTTTTCTGGTTGCCGGCGCCATCCTGTTTCTGGCCGGCCGGCTTCTCCTGCGGATCGGCGCCGTCAGGACCCCGCATGTTGTTCGCGATCAGGGCTGCGCGCCCCGCAGTAGCGGGCGCGCCCTGAAGGTCACCCTGTTTTATTGTCTGCTCTTTGCCGGCAGTGGCTGGGCCCTGCAGAACATGGCCATGGCCATGCAGATACCCCAGCGAACCAGTTTTGTCTCTTTCCCCACCCAGATAGCCGGCTGGCAAGGGGAGAGGCGATATCTGGACCAGCAGATCCTTGATTCCCTCTGGGCCGATGATTATGTGGACATCGTCTTTTCCAGGAAGGGGCAGGCCAACCGGGTGTATCTGCTCATTCCCTATTATGAATACCAGGGGACCGGGCATACCGCCCACGCGCCCCGGGCCTGTATCCTCGGCGGCGGCTGGGACCTGGTCAGCGAGGGGACCCGCCGCATAGCTGTTGGTGCGGGCAAGGAGATCGATGTCGGGTTGACGATCTACAAAAAGGGCGAAGTACGGATGCTGGCAAGTTATTTCTTCCTCCAGCGGGGCCGGATCATTATCAGCCCCTGGTGGAACAAGTTCTACCTGATGAAGGATGCCTTCAGCCGGCAACGGACCGACGGCGCCCTTGTCCGGGTGGAAATGACCGTGTTGCCGGACCAGGATCTCGGGGCCGCCGAGGAGCAGCTTGCGGATTTTATCTCCGGCCTGTGGCCCCTGCTTTCCGAGTATGTGCCGGATTAATCGTCCATCGACCGGGTAGCCATCATGTTTCAACAGCAGATATATATATTAAATTTTTTCCGGATGATGCTTGACGCCCTCAGCGTCATTGCCGCTGGCTATGGCGCCAGGTACCTGGTCAGCTATTATGTGCCCGACGTGGTCTGGCGGATGGATGAGAATGTTTTCGTTCTCTCCGTGCTGCTGGTGATGTTTGTCAACAATTACATCATGGGCCGGCTGGATATGTACGGCGAGCGGCGGCATCCCGCCCTGTGGGATCTCTTCTGGCCGCTGTTGAAGGCGGTGCTGTTTGACTTCGGGATACTTGTCGGTTTTGTTTTTATCTTTAACCCGCCGGAATATCCCCGCGCCTTTCTCTTTATCTTTGCCGGGCTCAGTCTCGTCTTCATGTTCGTTGAAAAGATATTGGTCCGGGTCTATGTCTATTTTATTGCCGGCAAGGGTTTTAATGTCCGCCGGATCCTGGTGGTCGGCAACATGACCAGGGGCAAGCTGGTATCCGACCTGCTCGCCTCCCAGGTGAGCTGGGGGCATCAGGTGGTGGGCCGGCTGCGGACCTCCAGGGATAAAGTTGAAACCGGCGACAGCCTGGGCACCATTGACGATCTGCCCGAGGTGTTGCGGGCCCAGGCCATTGACGAGGTGGTGTTTGCCGTTGATGGCGATCGATCCATCGATCTGACCAGGTATCTGGATATCTGCAAGCAGACCGGGGTGCCTGCCCGGATTCTGCCGGCCCTCTGGCAGCCCGGCCAGCACGGCCTTTCCGTGGAGCGTCTGCAGGGAGTGCCGTTTTTTACCATTCAAAGCGCCAACTTCGCCGCCACCGGCCTGCTCTATAAAAGGACCCTTGATATTGTCGGCGGCCTGGTGGGCACCCTGTTTTTTCTGCTGCTGTATCCCTTTGTCGGCCTGGCGATCAAGCTTGACTCCCCTGGGCCGGTGATTTTCCGGCAGAAGCGGATGGGCCGGAACGGGCGGACCTTTTATCTTTATAAGTTTCGCTCCATGTACCGGGATGCCGAGCAGCAAAAGCAGGAGTTGTTGAAGCAAAACGAGATGAACGGGGCCATTTTCAAGCTGAAGAACGATCCCCGTATTACCAGGGTCGGACATTGGCTGCGCAAGACCTCCCTGGACGAGTTCCCGCAATTCCTGAATGTGTTAAAGGGGGAGATGAGCCTGGTCGGTACCAGGCCGCCGACCCTGGACGAGGTGGAAAGATACAAGCTCCGCCATCTGCGGCGGATCTCGGCAAAACCCGGACTTACCGGGTTGTGGCAGGTTTCCGGCAGAAACAAGATCACCGACTTTGACGAGATCGTGGAACTGGACTGCCGTTACCTGGACCAGTGGCGCTTTGCCGATGATATGAAAATTTTGTTCAAGACGATTTTTGTGGTGTTGAGACGCAAGGGCGCAATATAGGGGGGCGTCCTGCCGGCTGCGGGCGTTCAATCCGGTTGCCCTGGCCCGGGTCCCCAGGGCACTGTTCCGGTGTTTGCAATTCCAGGCTGTGTTAGGTATAATCAAAAATTGTATTTTGGACAAAATATTGGTCTCTTGCAACCGGGCCGTCCGGGTCGGGGCAGGTGGTGGTAACGACAGTGCGGCTATAAGACCGATGGGGGTTTAAGGTATGGGCAGTACCGTGATATACATTGTTGCAAAACGTCGTTTTAACAAGGAACTGTTGCACTACTACCTGGGTAGCGAAACCAGTTACACCTGTCTGCCGGTTAACGCCCTGGACGACGTTGCCGGGCAAACGAAAAAAAAGGGCTGTAGTGATTTTCTGATTTTGCTGGATTTTCAGTGCATAGAGGCGGCCAACAGGTGTAACCTCCTTTTTTCGTCCAATGGTCAGCCTGCCGTCGACCTGCCGCTGGCCATTTATAATATCCCGGTCGGTTCAAATATAGAAAAAAAGGCCATGGAGGCCGGGGTGCGTGGTTTTTTTTATGAAAACGATCAGCTGGAAGCCATGGCCAAGGGGATCATCGCGATTCTGGCCGGTGAGGTCTGGATAACCCGGCAAAAGATGGTTCACTGTCTGTTGGGCAAGAAGGACGACCAGCCGGCCGACGGCAGCGAGGTACAGGCACTGACCCCGCGGGAAGAGGAAATACTCGCCCTGGTCACCCGGGGGTTTTCAAACGAAAAAATCGCCGGGCATCTTTACATCAGTCCGCACACGGTCAAGACCCATCTGTACAAGACCTATAAAAAGATCCATGTCACTGATCGCCTGCAGGCCGCGCTTTGGGCGGTCAATCATCTTTGATCCAGCCGGCGCGGCCCAAGGGCCTGGATGGATTTAATCTTGTAATTTTCGCTGGTTGTGGTTCAGGCTTAAACATATCGCAGAGTTATAGACCCCGTGATCAGTTACGCTGATTCAACGCCAGTACGACAAGGGTATGAGAGAGTATGTGACGGACTAGTTCTCTCAGCGTATGCCGGCGTGTCGATTTTCGTATGTAAAACCAGTCGTCCTCCGTATTGAAATAACCTGTTGCGAACTGTATCCTGTCTCTTAAAAGTGGAGGACAATTTATATGACGGCAATGTCTGCAAACAACAGAAAGCATGAACGGTTCGGCATGATGGTGCCGGCCCTGATGGAAGTGAGCAGCGATCCCCAGGAGAAACTGCTCACTACCCGGGATCTCTCCAGTGGCGGGGCCTATTTTTTCACCTCCAACCCGTTGGCTGAAAATACTTCGGGAACCATAAAGATTTTTCTTGAGCCTTCCCACCGGATGGTGACCATGGATGGCGGTTATGTCTGCCTGGAGGTGCGGGGCACGGTGATGCGGCGGGAAGAGGACGGGATGGCGGTCTGCTTTAATGAAGATTATCGCCTGATTCCGTTTGGCGCATAGTTGAGGCACGGACTTGATTGCAAGGAATAGTGAGACAAAACGAATTTGTATCATAAAGATACAGATAAATCACGTGGGCAGGGAGGTTGAGGCATGAAAAAGAAATTTTTTGCAGGATTGGCAACCGGTATCTTGTTGGCCGGCGCTGCCGGGTTGGTCCAGGCGGCTCCTGTTCAATGGACCGCCGGGAACAACAACTGGTACCAGGTAGTGTCAGGCGTGGACATGACCTGGGAAGAGGCAAGGGACGCGGCCAATGCCATGACCTATGTTGACGGGTCGAAGACATTCGACGGGCACCTGGTAACCCTTACCTCGGCCGCTGAGAACACCTTTGTCTGGGGTACGGTGGTGGAGGGGAGCCCGCGGAACGAGAATTACTGGCTGGGCGGTTATCAGTACGGGGCCGCCCCGGATCCGGCCGTCCAGACCAAGGAGGCTGAAATAGCCAATGGCGACGAGGCCAACTACTGGCACTGGGTGACCGGCGAGGCCTGGGCTTATACCGAATGGTCCCTGGTGACCAACCAGGCGCCCGAGCCCAATGAAAATTACTGGTCCTGGGACAACGAGCGGTACCTGAATTATTATAAGGATGACGGCAGCGGCGCCTGGAACGATCTTGGCAACGAGATGGCCAGCACGAACAGCCTTGATCCTGTTGACAACCGTCATTCCGAGGGGATTTCAGGGGTTACCTATTTTATTGTTGAATACGAGCCCTCCCAGGTTCCCATTCCGACCACCATTCTTCTTTTCGGCTCGGGCCTGGTCGGCTTGGCCGGCATGCGGAGCAGAAAGCGGAAGAAATAACCAGCCATTTTCATTTGTTGTTACACCAAAAGAGGTAGGGCCGTCACGGGCCTGCCTCTTTTTTTTCGGGCGCAACAAGCAGAAAAAAACCAAAAAAAAGGGTTTCAGCCATTTCCGGCTGAAACCCTTGTTATTTCTGGTAGCGGGGGCAGGATTTGAACCTGCGGCCTTCGGGTTATGAGCCCCTTACCTGATTTATTTTCTAACACTTAATTCTGTTTAATATTCTTTAATAGTGACAGTATAACCTTGACTTGAGCAGCGACCTTCGGGTATATGTTGTTTAACACAACATGGTCTTTTTCTAACTTTTCTAACCTTGGTGTTAGAAATAGGTTAGAAAAATTCTTAACCCGATATCCTAACCCGAGGGTCGAAATGGCAGCCAAAAAGTACAAAATTGATTCCAGAAGATGGCCGGGTGTTTATGGGTATGATTCCCTGACGCGGAAATATTTTGGAAAGCCTGATACCTGCTACTATATCGCCTACCGGGCTAACGGTCGGTTGATATGGGAAAAGGTCGGCTGGAAAAGTGAGGACTACAACCCGGCCATGGCCGCAGAAGTCCGGGCCAAAAGAACTAAATCAGCGCGGCATGGTGAGGAGGTCAAAACACAGAAAGAAATCCAGAAAGAAAAGTTACTCCGTAACCGGACCATTGGAGAGATCAAGGAAGTATATTTCTCAAGTGAACGCGGTAAAAATCTGAAGGGCCGCAAAACAGACCTGAACCGGTACGAAAAGCACCTTGAAAATCTCTTCGACAAAAGGGGAGTTGCTTCTCTCTCTCCATTCGATATTGACCGCCTCAAAAGGTCAATGAAGGAACACGCCCCCGCCACCGTCGCAAACGCCTGTGAATTGCTGCGACGGATCATAAATTTCGGGGTCAAGCGCAATCTTTGCCCCCGCCTTTCCTTTGTTATAGAACTTCCGCAAAAGAACAACGCTGTCATTGAATATTTGAACCCTGAAGAGGCGGCAAGGCTTCTTGATGTTCTCGATAATTGGCCGGATCAAGACCCCGCCAGGATGCTTAAACTTGCATGGTTGACAGGTATGCGGCGCGGCGAGATTTTCAAACTTGAAGACCGGGACTGTGATTTTCAGAAACAAATAATCACCCTTCGTGACCCGAAAGGAAAACGGACGGAAACCATACCGCTTTCTGGGCCAGTTGAAGTCCTGCTGAAAGAACAAATGAAGGCCAGGGACAAGCGCTTCCCTGGATCGCCTTTCCTGTTCCCTGGGCTGCACGGCAAGCAAAGAAAAGAATGTACCGCCGTTGACAGAATTAAAACCGAGGCTGCTTTGCCAAAAAAATTCCGGATATTTCACGGGCTCCGCCACCATTACGCCGTGACCCTTGCCAGTTCCGGTGAATTCACCCTTGACATGATCGGATCGTTATTGACCCACAAGAGTTATGAAATGACAAAGAGGTATGCGGCCTTCCTTCCTGATGCAAAGAAAAAGGCTGCTGACCAGGCCGCTTCTCTTTTGGAAAGTCACAGGAGGGCCGGGGAAGAAGAAAATTCAAAGAAAAAATTAGCGGGGTCGGGGGCGCAGCTATGAATGACCTTGATGAAAAAATCAGAAAAATTCGTGAAGCTATGAATCCTCCTGAAATAAAGAAACTGGTGCCATCTCTTGATTTACGGGAATGTTCTCTTCTTTTCCAAGAAACCGGAAATCCAGTCTATGTGTGGAAGGGTTACAAGATATGCAGAGAGTTTGAATTTGAGTTTCCACCGTGGCTTTTGGTGTATTTCGATGAGGTCGCAGACAACATATTATCAATCGAATTTGACGGACAGAAACGCCTCGCGTCTTTACTGCAAGACGCCTTACTGATGAATAGAGGAAAAGGAGCCAGCAACATTATTGATCAACCTAAAGAAATTGATCATCGCTTAAAAGCCTATCTAAAGGTCAATGAATTGAAAGAACGGCGGCAGAATGGGGAAATGATCAAAGGGAGTGTTTATTCGATCGTAGGCTCTAAACTCAACAAGTCACCTGAGTGGGTGAAAAAATATTATCAAAAAATTAAAAAGATTGCTGATAAGCCTATCTGATTACGGGTACTGATATGTGACATTTAAGTACTTTGATATAAGCCATATAACGCGCTTTAGTACCCCTGAAAGTTCCTGTTTAAAACCAAAACTTTTGGGGGTTTTTTAATGACTAAAAAACGGCTTAATACCAAAGAAGCATCAGACTACTTAACCAATGTCGAAGGGGTGAGGGTAACTTCCGGCACCCTTGAAGTTTGGCGGAGTATCAAGAAAGGGCCTGAATATCGCAAAGTGCATAACCGGGTGTTTTACGAAGTTCCAGTGCTGCAGCAATTTGCCGCCGGGCGACTCTGTAAAACGGTCGGCTAATGGATGCGGCAAGTGTCGCCCGTGAATTGGGCAACGGCAACGAGAAGCAACAGGGGGGCGATTGGATAACCCTTTGCCCGGCGCACTCTGATAAAAATCCTTCCCTGAGCCTCAAAGATGGCGAGGGCGACACTCTTTTATGGCACTGCCGAGCGGGGTGTGGTCAGGGAGATGTCATGAGAGAACTCAAAGAACGTGGTCTGCTGGCAGGAAGAGAAACAACCCCGCAGACACTGAAAACACTGGCTATTAACACTTTGGCCCGTAGTAAAAACCTCCCCAGCAATGCCCTCCGGGATTATGGTTTACGTGAATATGACAACGCTGTAATAATCGAATACCGAGATTCGGACGGCAACGTAATCGTCGAAAAGCGGCGGACTTCTTCTGTCGCGAAAAGCGGCTCCTACTGGCCGAAAGGACAACCACTAATCCCTTATGGCCTGGACCGGCTGAGCAACGAGCCTGACAAGCCGCTGATTCTTCCCGAGGGGGAGTCTGACTGTTGGACCCTTTGGCATCATGGTTACAGAGCGCTCGGGATACCCGGTGCCGGGGCGGTTAAAACCCTGGAGGCCAGCCACCTTGAAACGGTCGACTCCATTTTCATCATTCAGGAAACTGACGAAGCCGGCGGCAGATTCGTTAAAGGTATTAGGGCAAGGCTCACAGAGCTTCAATACAAAGGAAGGGCTTTCCCTGTCCGGTTGTCCGCAAAAGACCCGAATGAGTTGCATAAACAAGACCCGGCGGGTTTCAAGACTTCCTTTGACAATGCTCTGTATTTGGCACAGATCGAGCACCTGGCCGGGCTTTCTATAATTGAATACGAGCAGATACGCAAATCAGAAGCAAAACGGTTGAACGTCCGCCCTTCCGTGCTTGACGCGGAAGTGAGAAAAATTCAGGCCGGAACCAACCAGGAACAGGACAACAGCGCCCTTTCCTTCCTGGTTGATCCAGAGCCCTGGCCGAAACCTGTCAAAGGCAACGAGCTTCTTGACGCACTGGCGCGGATAATCTCCAAGCATGTGGTCCTGCCCGCCGGCGCCGCGACCGCAATAGCCCTGTGGGTGCTTTTCACCTACGTTCATGATTCGATGAGGGTGTCACCCCTTCTCTGTCTCACTTCCCCTGAAAAACGCTGCGGGAAAACAACAGCATTATCGTTGTTGCGCTTTTTGGTTAGAAGGCCCCTTCCAGCTTCCAACATAACCCCGGCGGCTCTGTTTCGCTCAGTGGAAAAATGGACTCCGACCTTATTAATCGATGAAGCAGACACATTCGTCCAGGACAACGATGAACTGAGAGGCGTTTTGAACAGCGGTCATACCAGGGAGACAGCCTTCGTGATACGAACATCCGGGGATGACCACGAACCAAG
>JAKITW010000066.1 GCA_021647905.1 Desulfobacterales bacterium
TCGCCGTTGCGGCGAAGCGAGTTCCTGCTTGATAGTCTGTTTATGAACAGCCGGCCCTTCTCAATGGAGCGGCCGTTGGTAGAAGAAAACCCCTTTCCCGATAGGAGGGGGTTTACTGAATGTTTACCGTTATTCAATGAGCAAAGGTCGGCCAGGGGAAAAATTCCATGAAGAAAATCTATTTTGACAACAACGCCACCACCCCGGTGATCGCACCGGTGCGCCGGGCCATCCAGGCCTGTCTTGAAGATGATTTCGGCAACCCCTCCAGCGACCATGGTTTCGGCGAGGCGGCCAAGCATGTCCTGGAGCGGGCGCGGGACCAGGTGGCCGGCCTGATCAACGCCCCTTCCTCCCGGCTGTTCTTTACCAGCGGCGGCACCGAGGCCAACAACCTGGCCATCTTCAGCGCGGCCGCGGCAAATCCGGCCAGGAAACACCTGATCACCTCGGCAGTGGAGCACCCCTCGGTGCTCAGGCCCCTGCAGTATCTGCGGGAACAGGGTTATGAACTGGAGATACTGGAGGTGGATGAAGATGGCGGCCTGGACCTCGACCGGCTGCGGGCCGCGATCAGGCCGGATACCGGTCTGGTCTCCCTGCTGGGGGGCAATAACGAGACCGGGGTAATCTGGCCCCTGGCCGAGATAAGCGCGCTCTGTCGCGAGAAGAAGGTACTGTTCCACTGCGATAGCGTACAACTGGCCGGCAAGGAACCGATCGACGCGCAAGAGCTGGAGGCGGATTACCTGACCCTGGCGGCCCATAAACTGCACGGCCCCAAGGGAATCGGCGCCCTCTATGCCCGGCGCCGGGCACCGCTGACCCCGATGATCCTGGGCGCGGGCCAGGAACAGGGGTTGCGGGCCGGGACCGAGAACGTGGCCGGCGCGGCCGGATTCGGTACTGCCTGCGAGTTGGCCGGCAGGGACCTGTCCGAAAACCGGCGTAAGATACAAAAAATGCGGGACCAACTGGAACAGGAGATCCTGGCCACCATCCCCGAGACCCGGGTCAACGGCCAGGGCCAACCCCGGCTAGCCAATACCTGCAATGTCAGTTTCAGACACTGCCCGGCCAATGCCCTGATCCAGGAACTGGACGACCGGGGCATCGCGGTGTCGGCCCATTCGGCCTGCCACAGCGGCGACCTCAACCCCTCCCACGTACTCACCGCGATGCGGATCCCGGAGGAGTATCTGCACGGCACCCTGCGGATCAGCCTGGGCAGTTCCAACACCATGGCCGAGGTGGAGACCCTGCTCAACATCCTGCCGGGTCTGGTCAGGAAGTTCCGCCACGGCTTTGCCGCTTGAACAGGCTCACTCCTCTTCGATCAAAACCGCCCGGGCCGGGGCCCCGTCACCGCCCACCAGTTTCAGGGGCAGGCAGACAAGCTGATAAAGACCAGGCGTGATCCCGGCCAGGTTGAGGCCCTCCAGCAGAACGATCCCGGCCTGGAGCAGGATCCGGTGGGTGGCAACCCCGTGGGCAAAGGGCGCCACCGACAGATAGTCGATCCCCACCAGACGGATTCCCTTTTCCTTGAGCCACCGGGCCCCATCCGCGCTGATCGCGACAAAATCCTCGACAAACTCCGGCGCCGGCCGGTTCCAGATCTCCGAGTTCAGGGTGCGGAACAACAGCCGTTCCGTATCCCCTGGGATCGGAAGCCCGGCCAGCAGCGGCGCGGTGATCTCCCGGGCCGCGCCGGTATCCACCACCCGGGCCGGGCCGATCAGGGTATCCAGGGCCAGGGAATCCACTGTAGCCCCGTCTTTAATAAAATGGGCCGGCGCATCCACATGGGTGCCGCTGTGGGCCGAGAATGATATCCGGCTCACGGTGCAAACATCGCCGCGCTCAAGATGACTCAAAGAGTCGATCGCAACCCGCGGATCGCCGGGCCAGACCGGAAGCTGCTCCGAGACCGGCAGGGATATGTCGTGGATCTTCATTGTGTTTCTTCCTCCGCCCGCATTAACGCTGTTCACCGCGTCGCAGCCCCGGTTGCTCCCGGATCAAGGCGACGATCTCTGCCGGACTTAAGGCAATATCCACGACCAGGCCGTCTGCCGGCTCCTCCAGATCGGCAAACTGGCCGGCCAGCAGACCAGGGTGAAAAAAATGACCGGACCGGTTTGTCAAGCGCTGCCGGATCAGTTCCGGATCACCACGCAGGTGAACAAAGACCAGCCTCGGGCAAGCCCCGGCCAGACGGTCGCGATATTTCTGCTTCAGCGCCGAACAGGCAACAACCGCTGGCTCCTGTCTGTTAATATGGGAACGGATCAACCCGGCCAGGAGATCCAGCCAGGGCCGGCGGTCCGCATCGGTCAGGGGGTGTCCCTGCTTCATCTTGAGGATATTGGCCCGGGGGTGGAATTCGTCGGCATCATGGAACCGCCAGGACAGGTCCGCGGCCAGGAGTTTACCCACCGTGGTCTTGCCGCTACCGGCCACTCCCAGCAGGATGATAATCAACGGACTTGGCATAAATGATCAGCGGGCAGTGGGCGGCAGGATATATATTCCATCCCTCAAGCATTGCTCCATGTCTTTCCGTCCACTGTGCTTGGTGCTTGATTCTTGGTGCTTGGTTCTTGGTGCTTGGTGCTTGGTGCTTGGTGCTTGGTGCTTGGTTCTTGGTTCTTGGTGCTTGGTTCACTGTTCACTGTTCACTGTCCACTGTCCACTGTCTTCTGTCCTCTGTCCTCTGTCAGCTATCAGGTGTCGGCTGGTGTTCGTCCAGGAGTTTCATGGTCAGCTTGAGGAAATCCGCTTCAGTGACAATGCCCACCAGCTTGTCGTCATTGACCACCGGCAGGCAGCCATACTTGTGATCGAGCAGGATCTTGATCGCCGAGTAGAGGTCCATGTCCGGCGGGACGGTGACCACGTCCCGCTTCATCACATTGGCAATGGGGATGCCGCGGTCCAGTTCCTCCTGCTCGGACTCATCGATCTCCGCCAGCATGGAGATGGTCTGGGCCAGCAGGTCCCGGTGGGTCAGGAGACCGACGAACCGGTCCTGGTCGTCAACAATGGGCACATGGCGAACATGTTTGTTCCTCATCAGCGACCGGACCAGGGCCAGGGTCTGGGTGGCCTGGAGCACAAAGACCTCGCCGGTCATCAGATCACCTACCTTTAGCATCTAAGACCTCCTTGCTTTCTTTTCTCGTAAGCGTTCACCAGCACCTCATCTTCGCCCATTTGGGCCTGCTCGAATAGCGCCAGTATGCTTCGCTGTCCCAAATGAACGAATCTAAGCCACTGGTAAACGCTTACGGGCATGCGGTTACCGTAATTCCATACCCCCGGTGAACGGTTACCTTTTCTCCGCCGGGCCATGTAATGACCGGCCATTACTAACCAGCATGGCTGGACCATATTTGCCAGCCACAACGAAACAATGAAAGGCGTCACTCCGGCATGGCAAGGCCGGCGCTTGGTGACGGCTTTCATATAAAAAATCACCCTAGCATACCCGGATATGGGCTGGAAGAAAAAAAACGATCTACCGCGCGTGGGAAGCGAGAAATCGTTCCAGAACAATGTTGAAACGGGCCGGGTCCTCGGCCGGCGCCGCATGACCGAGATCAGCGAGTAGCGCCAGTTCGCCGCGGCACAGTCGAGCAAGATACGCCTGTTTGGCGGCCAGCGGGGTATAATCATCTTCCGCGGCCACCACCAGAACCGGACAGCGGATGGCGGGCAGACGGTCAACCACGCTCCAGCCGATCATCCCCTTGAGCACGGCCCGATAGGCGCCGGGATCATTGTCCGCCCAGCGCTCGACAAATGTCCGGCGCAGCTCTTGCTGTTCCGGTTTCGGGAAAAGGCGTTTGCCGAGAAAAACGCCCAGCCGGCGCATCCCCAGGAACCGGATAACAGCCAGCCGGCGCAGATATTGAAACCATTGGCCGGGCCGGCGCAGCACGCACTCGGCCATGGTATTGACCACCACCAGGCTGGCCACCAGCTCCGGCTGATCCGCTGCCAGTTGAAAGCCGACCATCCCGCCCAGGGAGATGCCGACCAGATGGACCCGGCGGATGTCCAGCGCCGCCAGCAGGGCCGAGACATCGGCGGCCAGTAGCGCAACCGGGCAGGGGCCGGGCGGCTTTCCCGAACGCCCGTGGCCGCGCAGATCAACGGTCATCGTGCGATAGCGGCGAGAAAAATAATCGACCTGCGGCTGCCAGTCACGGCCGCTGGAACCAAGGCCATGGATAAAGAGCAGCAGCGGCCCCTGACCGCGCAGCTGATAATAAAGCTCAACCCCGTTGACCATTAAAGAAGGCATGGCATGCAACACTGGTTGCCGGCCGCGACTCAGTCCCGGTGCCGGAACTTTCGCCGGACCCGGCCCAGGACACCGTCCCGTCTCAGGTTGATCCGGGGGTCGCCCGGCCGGGCCAGGATATCGGCAAGAAATTTTTTGTTTTTTATCGCCGCCTGTTGATACAGGTTTTGGGAAATATCCCACCGTTCGCTGAAATAGGCGCGCAGATAACGGTCCATCTTCTCAAAAACGTTACGGAACCGATCTTCAATGAGGTCGTAGAAGCCGATGGTCTTGCGCAGCAGGTCCAGTTCATCGGTGTAACCGCCCACCAGCCCTTCCTGAAATTCATGGAACAGGAAAAGCAGCTTTTCCAGGTATAGCCGATCAGCCATCTGGGCAAAGATATCAGCCGCGGCCAGCAGCTCACCCAGGGGGCGGACCCAATCCTCCGGGCTGGGGGCGGTTTCGATCGACACCCCCAGGTCGGTGTAGAGAACCACTGCCCGGGCCGGCTCGATCTCCCCGGCGGTCAGGGCAAAATCATGGCCGTGGGCACTGATGAAATCCATGCTCCGCTCAACATGGGTAACGGAATACTTGGCCCCGGTGCCGGTCCGGTCCGTTGTCTCCTGGATATAACCGGCATCGTGAAGCAGGGCCGCGACCAGGCCGACCAGAATCTGCCGGCCGGTAAACGGGCCGCCGCACAGGCTGGCGCCGTGCAGGAGCCTGGCCATGAGGAGAAAGGTGTCCAGGGTATGGGCCAGATCATGGTAGTCGGTATTGCAGGCGCGAAAGCCGGGATAGCGGCCCTGGTACAACTCGATGGTCCGGCCAAAGGCGGTCCGGAGGGCATGCGGATCAAAATCAGCGCCAATAACGGCAACAACGGCCTCAGCCTCGGCAAGCACGGAATCCGATGAATTATCGGCAAGGAGGTCAAAGAGGAGTCGGTCAACCATACACCTGCCCTGGCAATTGTTTTCCGCTCGGCTTGCGGTGACGCCCGGCAACTTGAATGCAGGCAATCACAGGGGTAGCGCACCTGCCTCGAAGTCCGCGTTTATCTGTCATCAGCCTGTCCGCATACCTTAGACCGACTCCCCGTCTCCAACCGCGGCGCCGGGAAAATCATCCGGAGAACACCAGGACTGGATGATACAGTTGCGGCCGATCACCGCCTTGGCCGGCACCTCCGCCTCTTTGCCCACCAGGGTAATCCCGGTATATAGATGGGTGGGATAAAGCCGGTTCGGCGTATCATTGCCGTCACCGCTGCCCACCACCGCATTCCGGCACACCCGCACCCGCTTGTCCAGGATGGCCAGATCCACAACCGCGCCCTTTTCGATCAGGCAATCGTCAAAGATAATCGAATCACGCACCCGGGCGCCCGCCTCCACCACCACCCCGGGCGAAAGCACCGAGTTGCGGACCGTGCCCTTGATCACACAGCCGGCCGCGATCATTGACCCATGCACTTCACAACCAACGGCAAACCGCACCGGACACCGGTCGGCCACCCCGGCCCCGGCCTCTGAATTGGGCCGGACCCCCCAGCCTTGCGGAGAAATCCCGGAGTCCGGGCGCAGCACATCCATATTGGCCTCCCAGTAGGCCTGGATAGTACCCACATCCCGCCAGTAGCTGTGGAAGGGATAGGCAAACACGTTATCCCGGCCAATGGCCTTGGGGATAAGATGCATGCCGAAATCGATCTCCTCGCGATCTTCGGCAAGCAGCGCGATCAGGTAGTCGGTATCAAAGACATAGATGCCCATGGAGGCCAGGTTGGTCCGCGCCACCCTGGGTTTCTCCTCCCATTCGACGATCCTGCCCTTGTCATCGGTGATTCCGGCCCCGAACTGGTGAATCTCACTGTCGGGCACCTCCATCATCCCGATGGTAACATCGGCCTTTTTCTCCCGGTGGTGCCGGATCATCGCATCAAAGTCCATCTTGTAGATATGGTCGCCGGAGAGAATCAGAATCTCTTGCGAGGAATAGGCAGTGATGAAATCCAGGTTCTGGCGCACTGCGTCGGCAGTGCCCTTATACCAGTCCGAGTCCCTGGCCCCGGTGCGCGGCGGCAGGATCTTCACCCCGCGGGTGCGGCCGGTAAAGTCCCAGGCCGCGCCGGTGCCGAGATGGCGCATCAGCGACAGGGGTTTATACTGGGTGAGCACCCCGACCTGGGTCAGGCCGGAGTTCATCACATTGCTCAAGGCAAAATCAATGATCCGGTACAGACCGGCAAAGGGCACCGCCGGTTTGGCCCGGGTCTGGACAAGGAGATTAAGCCGGCTGCCCACCCCGCCGGCGAGCAGGAGCACCAGGGTATCCACCACCACCAGGTTTTTTCTCATCGAATCACCTCCCCGGTCGGGATCAGGTGCGGAATTCTGTCCGGGTCCAGGTGCGGATACAGGGTGCAGCCGGCCCCTATTTCGGTCCGGTCGGGGATGTGGTTGTTCCAGCCGACAACCGTGACCTGCTGCCCGGCGGCCGGGCCGCACTCCCCTATCCGGACCTCGGGGCCGAACACGGT
Organism: Desulfobacterales bacterium; assembly: GCA_021647905.1. Taxonomy (NCBI): domain Bacteria; kingdom Pseudomonadati; phylum Thermodesulfobacteriota; class Desulfobacteria; order Desulfobacterales; species Desulfobacterales bacterium. Next base: position 6,840 of record JAKITW010000066.1, read on the forward strand.
GTTGACATCGCTGACCACCTTGTTGAGCCGCGCCCCCCCGTGCACCAGGTTGTTGAAGAACAGCACCGAGTCGCGCACCACCGCGCCGGGCCGGACATGGACCCCGGGAAAGATGATCGAGTGCTCCACCCGTCCCTCGATCACACAGCCGTTATAGACCATGCTGTCCTGCAGCGAGGCGCGGCGGCCCGCGGTCATCGGCTGAAAATCACGGACCCCGCGATGTTCGAGGTTGGTGCGGATCTGCCATTCATCGAGCCTTATCTTCGGATCAGGCCCGAGCAGATCCATGTTGGTCTGCCAGAACTCGTCAATGGTCCGGGTGTAGCCCCAGTAGCCACGGAACTTATACCCGTAAACCCGGCGGCCGGCGGCCATCATCCGCGGCAGGATATCCCGGCCGAACTCAAAGGACTGGTCCTCGCGGGCATTGTCGCCAAGAACCTGGTACAGGACCCGGGGATTGAAACAGAACACGGTGAGCGAGGCCCAGCTGAACTCCGGATTCTCGGGCTTTTCCCGATAATCAAGGACCCGGCCGCCCAGATCGCCGTCCTCGTCATCCAGGGCCGCCACCCCGAACCGATGCGCCTCAACAAGGGGCACCTGGAGAAAGGCAATGGTCAGGTCGGCGTCTTTTTGCCGATGGTAGCGGATCACCTCCTGGTAGTCCATCTTGTAGACATGGTCGCCGGACAGGATCAGGACCTCCTCGGGATCATGGTACTGGACGAAATCGAGGTTCTGAAACACCGCATCGGCCGAGCCCCGGTACCAGCGCGACTCGCCGGAGCCCTGAAAGGGCGGCAGGATGGAAATTCCCCGGTACCGGCCGAGCATGTCCCAGGCCGCGCCGGTGCCGATATGGTTGATCAGGGAATAACTCCGGTACTGGCTCAGGATCGCCACCCGCTCCAGCCCGGAATGCATCAGGTTGCTCAAGGGGAAATCGATCACCCGGGCAAAACCGCCAAAGGGAACCGCCGACTTGGGCCGGTAATAGGTAAGGACGTTAAGTTCGTCCACCCGGCCGCCAGCCAGGATCATTGCCAGAGTTTTCGGCTTCAGCCTCATGCAGACCTGCTCCCAATAAACGCTGCCGGCCGGATTGCCCAGGGTATCGGTCAACAGGCGTGATGCCCGGACAGCGTCAGATCATATGTTTGGTGGCCAACTGCTGCAAGGTTTTGGTGGAAAAACCCCGGCCCTCCTCGGGCAGATTCCTGAGCGACACCTCGGCCCGGGCCGCCTCCCGGTGCCCCCCGGCCGAGCCTATGGAGCCGAAGATTTTTTTCGCGGTCTTGCCGGCATTTTTTTTATAACCGTCGCAGCGGAAGATCACCACCAGCCGCTCGCCATGGATTCCCGAGACAAAGACCCAGGCGATATCATGGACATGGTTGAGGAAATCAGCGATGATCACCAGGATGTCGGGAGTACGGACCCGGCCGATATGGACATACAGCCGATGCTTGCTGATCTTCATCTCGGCCAGGGCGGTGCGGAAATAGCTCAGCTCGGAGACCCGCAGCTCGGATAGTTCGATCTTGCGCACCAGGTTCTGGTTGGCGATATTGAAAAGATAGCGGAAAGAGATGGCATCGGCCAGGCGGGCCTTTTTTTCAAAATTCTGGGTATCGACCTTAATCGCATAAAACAGGGCCGTGGCCAGGGGAACCGACGGCTTCATCCCGCCGGCCCGCAAATACTCCACCAGTATCGAGGAGGCAGCGCCGTAATCGGGCCGGATATCAACATACCCGGCCTCCCAGCCCCCGGTCAGGGGATGGTGGTCGATCACCGCGTCAAAATCGATCTTTTCAAAAATGGGCAGATGGGTGGGCTGAGAATCCAGCAGGACCTTCTTGCTGTAGTCGGAAACCTTCAGCGTCTGCAGCCGCTCGCCCCGGATCTTGAGCAGGTCCATCATTGCCATATTGTTCAGCCGCCGGACTTCGTTGGGGTAGCTGATGGTGAGGCCCTTGACCCGGAAACGAAGCAGCCTCTTGACCGCCTGGGCGCAGGCCAGGGCGTCGGGATCGGCATTGATGACGACCAGGACCTCGTCCTCCTTCCGGAACAACTCCAGAAACTGACGTAATCTTTCCTTGGCCGTGGTGTGAACCAGGATCCTGAGCCGGTTCCTGCAGTAGGTTCTATTCTGCAATTTTTTATTATTTCCTTTACGGCCCATGATGGATTCCGGTGTTGTCCCGAACCGTAGTTAGTGTCCATCCAGAAATGCAGACCATACCATATCGGACACATGAGATGCAACGTGGGATCAGGGACGATCACTTTTCAAGTTCAGGTATTAAAAAAAGGCACCGAGGGGAACAGGGCACGATCGGTGTGGGGGATGAACCGCGACCCGGAAAAACGGATCATGAACTCCTGGTTGACGTTCAACTCGATATAGGTGATCTTCTTGACCACCCGGTAGCAACGGCGCCGGACCTCCTGCTCCAGCAGAAACCGCTCGGCCCCGGCCAGGGAACTGTTGCCCAGCGGCTGATAAGTATCAAGGGGCAGGTCGGGCAGCATTCCGAGGATGATCGCGGCCCGGGGCTCGATATGGCGGCCAAAGGCCCCGGCCACCCATATCCGGTGCAGTTTGTCGAATTCGAGCCCCACCTGGCTGACCAGGGTGGTGAGGATGGCATACATCGCGGCCTTGGAGCGCATCAGGGCATCAAGGTCCGGCTGGGTAAGCACCACCGGCCGGCCATCCGCCGCCTCACTCGCCTCGACCACCACAAAGGCCGGTCCGTCATCCAGTTCGATCAACCGCCCCGGGGTCAGGGCCGCGGCCCGGGCGGCCCGGAACTTGCCGCGCATATCAATGATCCGGGCCAGGTAGAGCCCGGCCACCAGATCGATCATCCCGGAGCCGCAGATCCCCTGGGCCGGACCTTGCCCAATGGTGCGACAGATGATCCGGCCGTCTTCAGGATCAATGGTGACATGTTCGACCGCGCCGGGGGTGGCCCGCATGCCCATCCGGGCCACCCCGCCCTCCAGGGCCGGGCCGGCGGCGCCGGCGCAGGCCATCAGCCAGTCCCGGTTGCCGATCACCACCTCGGCATTGGTGCCCACGTCGATCAGCATCGACACCGCCTCGCTCTGGTCAAGGTCCGCGGCCAGGATACCGGCGATGAGATCACCGCCGAAGTAACTGCCCGCACTGGGCAGGACCCAGACCACCGCGGCCGGATGCAAGCTCAAATCAAGGGAGGCGGCAACAAAGGGATCCGGCTGGTTGATTACCGGGATATAGGGCTCCCGGCAAAGATGGTATGGGTCGAGACGAAGAAAAAAATGGACCATGCTGGTGTTGCCGGACACGCTCATCGCCCGGATCTGTTCCGGATCAACACCCGCGGATGCGGCAAGTTCCCTGATCAGATCATTGATGGAATCGATCACCCGTTGGTGGAGCAGGTCAAGGCCGTTGCCCCTGGCGGCAAAATGGATCCTGGTCAGGATGTCGGCCCCGTAATCGAGCTGTCCATTCTCCCGGATGGCCCGGGCCAGGGTGGTGCCGCTCAGCCCGTCCTTCAGGCTGCCCTCCAGGTGGGTTGTGCCGAGATCAAGGGCCACCATCGGCAGAAGCCGCGGCATGGCCGGCAGAAAATCAACCAGTTCCGGGCCGCCGGGCAGGTCGTTGACCACTGCCACCCCTTCAAAACCGGCCCGCCGAAAGGCCGCGGCCACCGCCATTGTCCGGGCCAGGGGAACCGTCGGCCAGCGGTCGCCGAGCTTCCGGGCCAGGACCCGGCGCAGACGATCCAGATCAGCGGTATTGTCCTGGAGACTGGGAGGGGCGGCCCTCACCGCCAGCAATGAAACAAGCGTCTGCATAAATAATTTTCCCTTGCGCCCCAAGCCTCTTTTATATGAAAGTCTTGCCGGCCGAAGCCCGCTGTCCGGACAGACACGACGGTTACGAAAAATCAACCCCTCAGGCCGGTTGACTTTCTATCTCTTCCGATGGTAAGGATAGTGGGCATCATGGCCGTCCCGGTCTGCCGCAGCCGGCGGCCCCGGTAAGAACCGGGCCACTATAGCAAACAAGCAGACATTCCTCAACGCCCGGGTTTGCCCGCGCCCAGCCGTCCCTGTTTTTTTGAGTCCCCCCTGATATCCATGGTACACTCGGACCAGAAATCAACGGAAGCAAACAAGGGCGGCAAACCACGGTCAAACAATCGTCGCCCGTCCCAAGCCTCCTGTTGCCGGTCCATGCGCATCCCGATACTGCTCTATACCTACCTGGCCGCTGAAATACTTGCCCCGCTCCTGGCCGGCTTCGTCATTCTGAACTGCGTTCTGTTCCTGGCCCGGATCGTGCCCCTGCTCGATATCCTGCTGGACTACGGCATCAGCCTGGCCGACTTTACCCGTCTCTGCCTCTACCTTTCCCCCCAGCTCTTTATCTTTTCCCTGCCCATGGCCACCATGCTGGGGATCATTATCGGCCTGTCCAAACTGGCCAACGACAACGAGATCCTGGCCTTGAAGACCGCCGGGATCAGCCCATGGCAGATGCTGCCGCCGGTGGCGGCCGTGGCCCTGGCCATGGCGCTGGTCACCGGGTACTGCTCCACCAGCCTGAGTCCGGCCGGCACCAGGGCAATGGAAAAAACGCTCTTCCAACTGGCCAAGGAGAAGATCGACCACGGCCTCCAGGCCCAACGGTTCAGTGAAAACCTGGGCGATGTGGTCCTGTACATCGATGCCATTGATCCGCAGACCCGTCAGTGGCAGGGAGTGTATGTCACCGACATGCGGGACCCGGACACACCGGCCACGGTGATGGCCAGGACCGGCGACCTCAGCGCCGACGTGGCCAACATGCAGATCACCCTCTCTCTTAATAACGGCAGCCTGCACCGGGCCAGGGGCGATATCAGCCAGGAGATCAGCTTCCGTGGCTACACCCTCAACCTGGCCCTGCCCCAGCCCACCGGCGAGTTTGCCCGGACCGGCAGCAAGTTCGGCCTGACCCAGGCCCAGCTCCTGGAGCAGGCGGAGCAGGTCGGTCCCTTCAGCAGACACGGGATCGACCTGCGCATCGAATATCATACCCGCATCGTGCTGGCCGCCGGCTGCCTGATCCTCGGCCTGCTCGGCTTCCCCCTGGGCCTGCTTGCCGGGTCCGGCCGCCGGGCGCCGGGCATCCCGCTGGCGCTCCTTCTTTTCATGTCCTATTACATCCTTCTCCTGACCGGTCAGAACCTGAGCGAAAAGCAGATCCTAGCGGTGGCGCCGGCCATGTGGCTGGGAAATATTCTTTTCCTGGCCCTGGCCGGATACCTGCTCTCAGCCACCGCCCGGGAGACCCTGAGCCGCCATTTCGAGAGAATGCTGGCCCCCTTCCAACACCTTGCGGAACAACTCCGGCATTGGTGGCCCGCCCTTTCCACAAAACAAGCCTCGCAGCCTGGGTTGCCGGAATCAACGCCCCTTGCCGGCTCCGCTCCCCTGCGCGGCAACGTCAGCAGCATGGTTTTTCACCGGCCAGGCTGTAAGTTCTACACCGCCAGGAACTGCTCCGCCGTCTTTGCCGGTCCGGCCGCGGCGTCAGCCGCCGGTTTCCAGCCCTGCAAGCTTTGCGATCCAGCTGAAAACATTATACCCGAGGGGGACCGGAAATGACGATCCTGGACCGGTACCTGTTTAAACAGTTTGGCAGGACTTTTCTGCTGGTGCTGGCCGCGGTCATGGCCATCTACCTGCTGGTGGACTTCTTCGAACAGATCGACAACTTCATGGAGGCCGGCCACGGCGTGCGCCTGGCCCTCCGCTACCAGCTGTTAAAAATGCCGTTCATCGCCGAACAACTGCTGCCGGTGGCGATCCTGCTGGCCGGGGTCATCACCCTGGGCCTTCTGAACCACCATAACGAGCTGCTGGCCTTAAAGGCGGGCGGGATCTCCATCCTGCGGATCACGAGCCCGATCATCGTTGTTGCCTTTATTTACATCCTGATCGGGCTGGCGGCCAGCCAGTGGCTCCTGCCGGCAACCACCAGCGCCAGCAACCGGATCTGGTACGAGGAGGTTCAGTCGCAGAACCCCAGGGGTATCTTTCGCAACGGCCGCTACTACTACAAGGGTGAAACAGGCTTCTACTCCTTTGCCCAGCCCGATCCCAACCAGGAGCGCTTCACCTCTTTCACCTATACCACCTGGAACCGGGCGTACAAATTGACCATGCTGCTCACCGCTGAGAAAGCCCGGTGGCGCCAGGGCGTCTGGAGCTTTGAAAACGGGCAGCTCAAGCGGATGAACCCGGCCGGCGGATATGACATCAAACTGTTTAAAACAAAAATCCTGGATCTGCCCGAGACCCCGGCCGATCTCTTTATCCCGCCCTACAAGAGCACCGAGATGTCGATCAGCGAACTCTTCCAGCAGGGCGAATCCGGGAGCCGACAGGGCAATCCCACCGCCTGGGTGGGGTTTCTGGCCAGGATATCCTATATATTCCTGGGACTGCCGCTCCTGCTCTCCGGCCTGCCGATGCTGATCCTGCTGCACCAGAAATGGGGCCGGGACCTGTCCCTGGCGATTCCGGCCAGCTGCGGCCTGGCCTTTGCCGCCTGGGTATGCTGGGGCGCGCTCCAGTCCATGGCCAAGACCGGCTATATCCCTCCCCTGCTCGCCGCCGTGGCTGTACATCTGCTGGTCAGCGGGATCGGAATATTTTTCCTCTTCCGCCTTAACCGCTGAACTCTTACAGCGCAGAGGTTTAACCATATTGGTGCCCTTGGTGAACTATTACCCTTTTTCAGACTGACCGTGCGAAGATGGGTGCTGGTGAACGGTTACGAGTTGATTATCCTGGTGTGATATCAACTCAAGCCGTCACGGATTCAGGATCTTCTCTAACAGCCGGATACTGACAACCGCATGCCAGGTGGCATCAAGAAAGGGAGCAGCGGAGAAATTACGGGAAAACCCGCCAACGCCGGTCTGACAAGAAAAGATAAACGCCCGGGCATTAACAGGCGCGACCGGCCTTGCGGCAAGCAGGGTCATGGCGGCAAGACAGGCATGGCAGTTTTCGATAAAAGACGTTGTGCCGGGAAAGAAACCGAATCCGCCGTCACCGTTCTGCGAGCGTTGCAGCCAGGTAACAACCGCGGCAACATCGGCGGGCCGCTCATTGAGCATATTTTTCACGGCCAGGAACCGGTGCATGTCATCCACGGCATACCGGCCGGGAAGGGTTACCGGCAGGCCGGCGCCGAGCAACTCCCCAGGCCTTGTCGCCAGGATCTCAATCGCTGTCCGGGCCACATAATAGACAGTGGCAAGCGATGGTTCCCGGGCCAGGCGGGCGGCGGCATATGCTCGGACTCGCTCGACATCAACGGCCAGGCCCAGGGAGCGGCAGGTCAACCACAACCGGAAGGTGGTGCCGATTGACGGCCAGGGCGCCGACAGCACCCGACCGAGATACCCGGCCAGGGCGTCGTCCTCCCCGGGTGGTTGAGGAAGATCAAGACCGCGGCCGGCAAGATCGTGCAGAATGGCGACCGCCTCAAAGGTGTCTTCGATGGTGGCCGGCAACCACGGCGTGGCGCCATACCCGCCGGTTGACTTCCATCGCTGCCGCACGAACTCGACGATTGCCGGGTAATCGACAGCGCGGCCGGCTTCCATCGACGCCGGATCTGGCCGTGGCTGACCTGCCCCTTGGCCCTGGAATCCTTTTGCGCCCATGCTCAATGCGGCCGGCGCGTCTTGGGTTCGCGCTCCAGCCAGCGGTCGCCGGCAAACTGGATGCCGATGGCGCCCAGGGGCGCGGTGAGCAGAATCGAAAGCACGGCCACGGCCAGGATGACATCGCCGGATTTCACCCCCGCCTCCAGGGGCACCGCGCCGATGGCCGCCTGCACGGTTGCCTTGGGGATATAGGCGATGACGCAGAACATACGCTCCTTAAGATTCAGATCCGTCCCCATGACGCTGAGATAGGTGCCGATGCTGCGGGCGACCAGGGCGATGCAGATCAGGGCCGCGCCAGCCAGCCCGGCATGCCAGGCCACGCTTATATTCACCTGGGCGCCCACCAGCACAAAGAGAAGGATCTCGGCGAATATCCAGACCTTGGAGAGTTTCTGGGACATCTTGTGGGCCCGGATTTCACTCTTCTCCAGGATGATGAAACCAATGGTCATCACGCCGAGCAGGGCCGACATCGCCACCTGTGCCTTCAGTTCCTCCTCAATCCAGGTCAGCATGATGGAGACGGCCATGATGACAATGGTCATCTTGGTGGCCCGGAGCTGGAACCGCTCAAACACCCGGTAGAGAACATAGCCGATAACCGTGCCCACCCCGATGCCGAGAAGAATCGATTCCGGAATCTCCAGAAACCTGATAAACAGGTTCGACTGGCCGCCGGCGTATACTCCGAGCAGGATGGAGAAGATGACGATCACAAAGACGTCGTCCACCGAGGAACCGGCCAGCATCAGGGTCGGAATGCCTTTTCTGGTACCCATCCGCCGGTCGATGAAGTTGATCATCAGCGGCACCACCACCGCGGGCGAGACCGCGGCCAGGATGGCGCCGAGGATGGCCGATTCCAGGTAAGAGATATTAAGGAAGATCGGGCCGAGAAGGGTGATCACCGCACCCTCGAACAGTGCCGGGACCGCGGAAAGCAGGGCCGCCGGCCGGCCGATGCGATGCAGGGTGTCGCGCCGCAGTTCGAGCCCGGCCCGCAGGAGAATGACGATCAATGCGGTCAGGCGCAGGTCGGACGAGACCATGAGCAGCTCCGGCTCCAGGATGTCAAAGACATAGGGACCGCAGAGGATGCCGACCAGCAGCATGCCCACCAGGCCGGGGAGTTTCATCCTGCGGAAAAGATAATCGGCAAAGAGTCCCAGAAGGAGAACCAGGGCGATACTCACCGCCATGGCACACCTCCCGGTCTTCCAGCGGGAAGCAGAGCCGACAGCGGCTCTTCAGGGGTGAACTGCGGAAAACAGCGGACGGGAGCGAGAAACAAAGGTGGACAGGGCATAGGATGACTCTTATAAAATGAATTTAAGGGAAGAAATTCAGGAAACCGCCCAACTATAACACCCGGGAGCCGTAAATCACAATAAGGCCGGGATATTTTATCTCTGTCTTTCTTTTCCGTTCAACGGCCCTGTATATGATGATCTTTCGTAAGCTTTCGGTAAACCCCGTACGTTTGAGATTGGACCGGGAAAGGGGTTTTCTTATAGCGAACGGTGGAGCGGACCCTGAGCCGCAGCCGTGACGGCAAAAGCGGAAATTGAAACAACTTCGGCAGGATATGCTTATGGCTTCCGAATCGCCGTTGCGGCGAAGCGAGTTCCTGCTTGATAGCC
>JAKITW010000067.1 GCA_021647905.1 Desulfobacterales bacterium
TCGCCGCCGCGGCGAAGCGAGTTCCTGCTTGATAACCTGTTTATGAACAGCCAGCCCTTCTCAATGGAGCGGCCGTTGGTACAAGAAGACCCCTTTCCCAACAGGAGGGGGTTTACTGAATGTTTACTGGTCCAGCCCTGCTGATTTATGGGATTACCGGGTATCCGGCGTGCTATTTTATCTGCTCAACCCGGGAGATTTCATCCAGGCTGGTGATGCAGACATCCAGATCTTTTAATATCCCGTCTTCAATGCCGTAGATCCAGCCATGAACCGCCAGTTCCTGGCCTGACTTCCAGGCACCCCGGACAACTGTTGTCCGGCATATATTGGCGACCTGTTCAATCACATTGAGTTCACAGAGTAAATCAATTTTTTCTCTTTCGGTTCCAAGCGCCTCGATTCCGGCCCGGTGCCGGCGATACACGTCTTTGATGGTCTGGAGCCAGTTGTCGATCAACCCGTGCTCCTTGTTCCCCATGGCCGCCTGAATGCCGCCGCAACCGTAATGGCCGCAGACAATGATATGTTTTACTTTTAAGACCTCAACCGCGTATTGAATAACCGACAGGCAGTTCAGATCCGTATGGACCACCAGATTGGCAATATTCCGGTGGACGAATATCCGGCCCGGCAGCATGTCAACAATCTGGTTGGCCGGCACCCGGCTGTCCGAACAGCCGATCCACAGGTATTCAGGGTTCTGTTGTCTGGCAAGGTTCAAGAAAAAATCAGGATCAGTCTCTTTTACCTTTGCCGCCCATTTCTTGTTCTGCTCAAAAAGGTTGTTCAGGATTCGCATGGTGTTGTTTTTTCCGGATAACGCCGGGGTCAATGTTGATGAACTCGTAACAACCCGAAAGGCTTCAAATGCCACCCAATAAAATCAACAAGTTACAAGACGAATCACGTCCGTCGAGCGGGTTGTTGCGAGACCGACAATGTTGTCGGGTTTATTTAAGCGGCTGGCGCGGGACCCTGGATGCCATGGCTGCTACCTGCGGGGCGGGATATCCGCGCCACAGAATTTACACGGCATGGTTTTCAGTTTTTTGCTCGCCGGAACAAGCTGGTCTCTCTTACATTTGGGACATGTCCGCCTGAGACGAAAAATTGTGCTGATCACTGCCTGAAATATTGAAATCATTAACCAGGGTCCCCTGTTTCCGGGTTCTGGGATAAACCAGCGACCTCGGCAACCCGGTCCGGCGGTCCAAGGACAAAAAGCAGATCATTGTCATAAAAGGGCATGTTCACCTCCGGGTTGGATAATATTTTCGAGTTTCGCCGGATTGCCAGCACGGTAACCCCATACTTCTTTCTCAACTCGGTTTCAGCCAGACTTTTGCCGACCAGGGGTGATCCTTCAACAACCCGCAACGTACTGATTTCAATATCGGGAAGTTGAAGGCTCAGGTCGGAAAGAGCCGACGACTCATTGGAAAGGCTGCGGAACATTTCGTAACCGTCCGACCGTATTTCAGCGACAAGCCTTTCGATCTCATCCCGTGGGACAAGGTATTTGGCCAGAACCCGGGTGAAAATCTCCACCGAGGTCTCAAACTCCTCCGGAATCACCTCGTCGGCTCCCAGTTCATACAGGGGCTTCATCTCCTGGAGATAACGGCTCCGTACAATCAAATGAACCCTGGGATTGAGTCTCCGGATGATCTCGGTGATCCTGCGGGTCGTTGCCGGATCATTGATCGCGGTTACAACGATTCTCGCATCCCTGATGTTTGCGTGCTCAAGCACCACCTCCTGGGTTGAATCGCCATAACAAATCGGCTCCCCTTGTGCCTGTTCGTCCCGCACGGTTTCAGGGTTCATTTCAATGACTGCATAGGGGATACCTGACAGGCGCGCGGCCCGGGCCACGTTTCTGCCGTTGACCCCGAAGCCGATTATGATCAGGTGGTCTTTTTTGGTCTCAGCCTTTATCTCCGGAACAGGATAAAAACCCGCTACCAACCTCTGCGGCAGCGGCAACCGCAGGATAACATCGGCCGCGCGTGGCGCCAGGGTTATGATGAACGGTGTTGCCGCCATGCTGAGCACGGAAAAGGCCAGAAACATCTGATAGGTATCCCCGGCAAGCAAGCCATGTTCAACCCCGGTCCTGGATAGAATGAAAGAGAATTCACCAACCTGGCCGAGGGCAAGACCGACCAGAATTGCAATGCGAAGCGGGAATCCCAACAAAACCGTTGCGAAACAGGCAATGATGGATTTTAAAAGCAGAATTCCCAGGGCGATCAAGGCAATGGTTCCCGGTTGCCGGAAAAGGAAGCCCACGTCCAGCAGCATGCCGATGGAAACAAAAAAGAGGCTGGTGAAGACATCCCGGAAGGGCAGGATATTGCCGAGCGCCTGATGGCTGTACTCGGATTCGGAAATGATCAGGCCGGCCAGGAAAGCGCCCAGGGCCAGGGAAAGTCCCGCGCTGGCGGTTGTCCACGCAACTGCCAGACAAATTACCACAATGCTCAGAATGAAGAGTTCCTGGCTCCGGGTTCGGGCGATTTGATACAATAACCGGGGCACGATCCATTTCGCGCTGACAAAGACCAGGCCGATGATTCCAAGCCCCTTGGCAAGAAGAACAAGCACGGATTCGCCCAGATTCCCGGTTGCCCCGGCCAGCAGCGGGGTGATCAGGATCATCGGCACGATGATAATGTCCTGGAAGATCAGGATGCCGAGGGTGGTGCGCCCCTGGGGACTGTCGACTTCAGCCCTTTCCTGGATCAGTTTGAGGACAATCGCCGTGCTGCTCAAGGACACCAGAAAACCGAGAAAGACCGCCTCGCCAAAGGCCTGGCCGAACAACCGGCTGGCGATAAAAAAGGTGGCCCCAAAGGTGAGCAACACCTGGATCGACCCGCCCAGCAGGACGGACTTCCTGATCTGCAGCAGCCTTTCCAGCGAGAACTCGATGCCAATGGTGAAAAGTAATAAAACAATCCCGACCTCGGCAAACATCTCGACTTCGTGGACCGCCTTTACCAGCCCGAACCCGTAAGGCCCGACGAATATCCCGGTGAGGAGGAATCCCACCACCGCCGGCACATGAAGTCGATGGCAGATAAAGAGAACCGCAACAGCCAGTCCGAAGATAATGACGATGTCGTTCAGCAGCGGTATTTCCATATCCCAGGTTACCCTTGTTGCACTGGCCCGGACCCGTCGGCACGTTCAGCCGGCAGCCCTCAATCAAATAGCATGCTTTGATCCTTATGGCCCGGCTTGTTTTTATATAAAATACGTTACAGAGCGGCAAGGGTCAATTCATTAATAAAGGGCTCTGTTCAGGAAATCGACAATCCGTTGCTGGACCCCGGGGCTGAAGGCCACGCCCACGTGGTTGCGATGGATGTTGTGATGGCTGGCGCCGGGCAGGACCGCCGAGGTTGCGGCCACCAGTCCGTCGCCGGCCCGGGGTGTCAGTTCCACCGGCAGACGGCCGGCCGGGATTGCCCGGGCCAGGAGTTCGGCCGGGTCCAGTTCCTTCCATGGGGAATCCATCCCTGCCCTGACAAAAAGCCTGAGCAGGGCCGGATCGGTGCCGCCGAATGAAAGCAGGCGCAGTTGTTCGGGCAGCGGCCGGGCCAGGTCGGCCAGAAATGGTGACCCGGGTTGGAGTTCGCTGGTCGCCGGGGTCTTGAGGAAATCGACAAACCGTTTCATGGCCAGCGCAATCGACCCGTTGGCTTCGACCGGCAGGATCTTTTCCAACATCCCGCCCATTGGCCGGAGAAAGTCGGCATAACCGGCCAGGCGGGTGCCGTTATGGGGGCTGCAGATGGTAACCAGCCCGGCAATGGCGGGATTATCATGTTCGAGCAGATACTTGCGGGCCAGCACCCCGCCCCGGCTATGGCCGAGCAGAAATATTTCCGTGCCCGGCCAGGTCTCGGCCACGGTATGCACCACCTGGTCCAGTTCCTTGAGCGCCGGACCGGCCGGCCCCAGGGGGTCCTGCTGACTCCAGGAGGCCAGTGAAAAACCCTCTTCCCGCAGCCGATCGCCCAGGCCGGTCAACTCCGGGTCCGGAGTGCCGGTGGAGAACAGCCGCTGTTCATCCTCGGCCGGCGGACCGGCGAGAAACATGGTCAACGGTCCCAGTCCGCCCAGGGCCTGGCATTGGGCCGCATCCCGCCAGAAATGCCGGTTCATGCCCAGGCCGTGGATCAGGATCACGGCCGGCATCCCGGCCCGGCCCGGTATCAGGTTCAGGTCAAGTTCCATCAACTTCCTTTTGCCCTTCTTTTATGTTCATGTCCAGTTACAAATCAGCAATACCGCACCACGCACTCCGGACCGCTGGCCATTGTAACCCGTTACCGCGCCGATGCCCGGGATCACTTACAGCAGAGGTCGCGCCAGCCAGGAGGCAGTTCGGCCGGGTCCAGCCCCAGGAGTTGCACAAACCCGTGCAGCTCAACGGCTGAACAGTTGATGCACGGTTTGCGCCGGCCCGAGGTCACGTCGCGGTGTTCCCGGCCCAGAAAGGAGGCAAGGGCCCGGGCGGTATCGGCCCGGAGATCCGCGGGCAGCATCAGCTGGTGCCGAGTCAGAAAGGTCCTGAGCCGCTGCCAGTTGGCCAGGCAGCGGGCCAGGCCCCGGTAGATCGACTTGTCGCGGTTGTCCGGCTCCAGGTCCCGGTGGATGATTTCGCAATACCGGGCAATAACCGCCTGCTTGAGCGGTTCAAGGTCAATCTCGGTCAGGGTCAGGCCCGGCCCCTCCGGGTCATGGCAGAGATAGTAGAGGCTGCCGTGAAAGGCGATCTCCGGGATCTCGCCGCCGTGGCGGATGATCAGGGTCTCCTCTTCGAGAAGCGCGGCCAGGTCGAAATCAGAGGGGCTGGTACTCATTTGGAGTCTGGATCGCGGTGGCTCGACCGGTCGGGGTCCAGGCCGAAGAGCATGCGCACCGTATCGATCCTGGTCCGTTTGTCCGCCACCGGCCCCTCCTGCTTGAGATACTGGATCGGGTGGTGGAGCATCTTGTTGACCAGGGAGTTGGCCAGGACCTCCACTGCCTTGCGTTGCCTGTCCGACAGGTTGCCGAGATTGGCCATGGTCTTGGCCAGCTCCGCGTCCCGGAGTTTTTCGACCTTGGCGCGCAGGTCGATAATGGTGGGGTTGATCTCGATGCTGCCCAGCCAGAGGGTGAACTTCAACGTCTCCTCGGTAACGATCCGCTCGGCCCGCACCGCCTCCCGGTCCCGTTCCGACCTGTTGATCTCCACCACGTTCTGGAGATCGTCGATCCCGTAGAGATAGACATTGTCCAGGTCGTTCAGCCTGGGATCAAGGTCCCGGGGCACGGCGATATCGATCAGGAACAGGGGGCTGTTGCGCCGCTTACGCATCATCGGCTTGACCTGGTCCTTCATCAGGATCAGACCGGGCGCGCCAGTGGAGCTGATCAGGATGTCGACCCGGGCCAGTTCCTCCACCAACTCGTCAAAGGCCACGGCCGAGCCGTTGAAGGAGCGGGCCATCTTCACTGCCCGCGCAAAGGTGCGGTTGGCCACGATCACCTCGTCGACCCCCTGGCTGGCCAGGTGCTGGGCCGCCAGTTCCGCCATCTCGCCGGCCCCGACCAGGAGTACTTTCCTGTGCTTCAGGTTACCGAAAATCTTTTTGGCCAGTTCCACGGCCGCGTAACTGATGGAAACCGCGCTGGAGCCGATCCCGGTCTCGGTACGGATCCGCTTGGCCACGGAAAAGGCCTTGTGCATCAACCGGTTCAGGACCAGGCCGGTACATTTCTGCTCAGTGGCGTTGCGGTAGGCATCCTTGAGCTGGCCCAGGATCTGGGGCTCGCCCATCACCATTGAGTCCAGCCCGGCCCCCACCCGGAACATATGACTCAGGGCGGCCTCGCCCTGGTGGAGATAGACGTATTTACCCGCCTCCTGGTAGGACATCCGGCCGGCAAAGAGAAACTCGCGGATCCTGCGCTCGGTTTTCCCGCCCTGGGAGGAGACAAAGATCACCTCGACCCGGTTACAGGTGGAGAGGAAACAGAACTCCTCGCAGCCCGGGATCACCTTGAGTTCCCGGTAGGGGAGGCCCGGATCGCCGGTAAAGGCCAGGCGCTCGCGAATCTCCACCGGGGCGGTCTTATGGTTGACCCCGAGAATGTAGATTCGGTCAACCGACATAGGCGTGTACCCCCCCCATAAAACAGGTCACCCCCCACAGGGTGAACAGGGCGGCGGAAAAGCCGATAATCGCCATGATCGCGGCCCTCCGGCCGCGCCAGCCCACAGTGAACCGCTGATGGAGCAGGGCCGCATAGAGAA
This sequence comes from Desulfobacterales bacterium, assembly GCA_021647905.1. NCBI lineage: Bacteria > Pseudomonadati > Thermodesulfobacteriota > Desulfobacteria > Desulfobacterales > Desulfobacterales bacterium. The sequence continues at coordinate 6,317 of JAKITW010000067.1, forward strand.
ACCAGGTAATCAACGACCAGGTCTCCTTGGGGTCCCACTGCCAGTAGGCGCCCCAGGCCTGCTTGGCCCAGATCGAACCGGTAATGATCCCCAGGGTGAGCAGCGGGAAACCCACGGCCAGGCAATGCTGGTTCAGGGCGTCCAGGGCCTCCAGGGAAGGCAGACGGCTGTAAAACAGGCCGAACCGTTTCTTTTTCAGTTCCCGTTCCTGGAGCAGATACATCAGGCCGCCGCAAAAGGCCAGGGCCAGGAATGCGTTGGCCATGATCGCGACGCTGGCGTGGAAGGGCAGCCAGCCGCTCCTTAAGGCCGGCGGCAACGGCACGATCTCCCGCGAGGAAAAGGCGGCGATCAGCATCAGAACCGTAATCAACGGGCTGACAAAGGTGCCGAAGTTACGGACGTTGTAGCGCCAGTGAAACGAAAGATAGCCCCAGGTCAGGGACCAGGCGAAAAAAGAGACGGTCTCGTGGTGGCTGGTGAGCGGGGTATGGCCGGCCTCAATATAGCGGGCCGCCAGATAGACGGTATGGAGGACCCCGGCGCTGACCAGGATTGCCCGGGCAATGGCGCGGATCTCCTTGCGCTGGGAATAAAAATAAACCGCATAGGCCGCGGTGGAAAGGATATAAACAAACAGCGTAACCTGAAAGAGAAGATAGCTCATTGATCCGATCTCCCTTCATCCTGTTTCCGGACAGTCGTCAACCCCCGGAGCTTTTCAATACCCGCAACATCGATCCCGGCCTCCTGGAGCAGGGCGCGGACATGGGCCTCAAGCCGGTCCCAGTCATTGGCGCGAATCCAGGCCAGAACCTCTTGCCCGACCATCCGCGAAAACAGTTTTTCGTTATCCTGCTGGGAACGGCCCGCGGCCAGAACCGCCGGCCGCAGCTCCCCGAGAATCTCCACCAGCAGTCCATATTCGTCGCCAAGGTATTTTTCAAGTTCCAGGCGCAGGGCCCGGGCCAGGGCCGGACTCTTGCCGCCGGTGGAGATGGAAACACTCAGGTCGCCCCGGCGCACCGTGGCTGGCAGGATGAAATTACAGTAGCGCGGCACATCAGCCACATTAAGGAGTACCCCCAGTCGCCCGGCCTCTTCATGGACCTGCTCCTGGACCTGCTGGTCATCGGTGGCCGCGATAACCAGAAAAAAGCCGGCCAGATCCCCTTCCCCGTAGGAACGCTGCCGCCAGACAAGATCCCCGGCCGCGGCCATGGCGGCCAACTCGGGGGTAAGCCCCGGGCTGACCACCGTAACCCGGGCCCCGCAGGCGATGATCCCGCGAATCTTGCGGGCCGCGACCCGGCCGCCGCCGATCACCAGACAGCGACGCCCCTCAAGGTCCAATGAAACCGGATAATATTTCATATTCTCTTACCCCATGCCCATGTCCTGTTAAGTTAAAGGGCGAGCAACAGCACGATCAGGCCGGCCAGGGCGAACCGGTAATAGGCAAAAACCGCCAGGGACCGGGTCTGGACAAAGCGGATCAAAAAGGCGATGCAGAAATACCCTGACACCGCGGCGGCCAGAAACCCGACCAGATAAAAACCGAGCTGTCCCGGGAGCCATTCCTCCTTTAACAGGCCGGGCAGGTGATAGACCCCGGCGCCGAGAATCACCGGCGCGGACAGGAGAAAGGAGAACCGGGCCGCGGCCTTCCGCTCCAGCCCGAGAAACAGCCCGGCGGTGATGGTGATCCCGCTGCGCGACACCCCGGGCATGATCGCCAGGGCCTGGGATAAGCCGATCAGCAAGGAATCGATGAGCCGCAGCTGATTCATCGGCCGCAGCCGGCGGCCGTATTGTTCGGCAATGACCAGCAACAGGCCGCCGCCGGCCAGGGCCGCGGCAATGGGCAGCGGCGCCCGCAAGAGCGATTCCACCTCCTTGCCCCAGAGCAGCCCGAAAAACACCGCCGGCACCGTGCCCAGCACGATGAAGCCGGCCAGTTGCCGATAAAACCGCCGGGCCTCCTGCGCACCGTTATTGCCGGGGAGCAGAAACCTGGCCATCTGGAGAAAATCCTGAAAAAAATATACCACCAGCCCGACCAGGGTGCCCATGTGCAGGGCCACGTCATAGGCCAGTCCGACATGGGGCTCGTTGATCAGCAGTTCGGCCAGTACCAGATGGGCGGAACTGGACACCGGCAGAAACTCGGTGGTACCCTGTAACAGCCCTAACAGAATGGAGTTATGGAAATTCATCCTCTCTTTTATAAAACCTTACCGGACAAGGAGTTGAGTGCTGACAAGCTTCTTCATAACAAGACCGGCTCTGCTCCAAATAAAATTCAGGGGGAAACCAGCGTTTCCCCCCTACAGTTGTTTTGGTTACCCCGTTGCCCGGTGATCCCGTCCCAGTATAACAGTCGGACACAATACCCGTCCCGGCCCATTAAATCAAGCATGTTGCCCTGGCTGGCCCCTGTTATTCCCCTGTTGCCCTTGCCGGAAAACTATGGCATTTTGCAGCAGGTGACAAAGCAGGAAAAGAGCCCGGGCCTCAATGGAATAAAAGGCGGAAATGTGAAAAAAACAGGCAACAGCTGGCAGGTCTTTGCCGTGGTGGCAACTGGTGTGTTCATGTCCACCCTGGACAGCAGCATGATCAATGTCGCCCTGCCGGCGATCATGAACGAGTTCCACAGCTCCCTGGTGCTCACCCAGTGGGTGGTGATGATCTACCTGCTCACCATCACCAGCAGTCTCCTCTTCTGGGGCCATGTTGCCGACCGGGTGGGCCGGGGCCGGATCTACCCGGCCGGGATGCTGCTCTTCGGCACGGCCTCGCTGGTCTGTTCCCTGGCCCCCCATATCGGCTGGCTGGTCTGCTCCCGCTTCTTCCAGGCCATCGGCGCGGCAATGATGATGGCCACCGGGCCGGCCCTGGTCAAGGATTCCACCCCGGTCGACCGGCTGGGCCGCAGCCTGGGCCTGATCGGAATCGCGGTGTCCGGCGGCCTGATGGCCGGCCCCTTCCTGGGCGGGCTGCTGATCGAATATATCTCCTGGCGGGGGATATTTTTTGTTACCGCGCCCATCGGCCTGCTCTGTTCCGGGCTGGCCCTGTTCGTCCTGCCCCGAGAAGGAACAGCGCGGCCGGACCGGGGTCTTGACCTGGTCGGCAGTGCAGCCTGGGTCCTGTTCCTGGCGCCGCTGGTCCTGGCCACCACGATTGACTCCGCCCTTGCCATTATTCCCCTGGTCGGATTCAGCATCATCGCCCTTTTCCTCTTTATCAGACATGAAAACGGTGCGGTTGACCCGATCCTGCCCCTGGGATTGTTAAAAAAGAGATTCTTCAGCGCGGCCCTGCTCAGCGCCCTGCTCTCCTTTACCGTCCTCTTTTCAGTGATCATCCTGATCCCCTTTTATCTTGACCGGGTCCAGGGGCTGCCGGCCTTGCGGATCGGACTGGTGATGATGGCCATCCCGGTATCGGTACTGGTGGTCGCCCCGCTGGCCGGCTGGCTCTCCGACTATGTATCGGCGCGGTTCCTGACCACCCTGGGACTTACCACCAGCACCGCCGGGCTGCTGCTGTTGACCGGACTCTCGGCCCAGACCCATCCCTTGAGCGTGGCCCTGCACCTCTCCCTGCTCGGCTGCGGCCAGGCCCTTTTCCTTTCCCCTAACAGCGCCTCGGTGCTGGCCAATGTGGACAGCAGCAAGACCGGGGTGTCGGCCGGGCTGCTGGCCACGGCCCGGAACCTGGGCATGCTTCTCGGCGTGGCCCAGGCCGGGCTGATATTTTCACTTTATTTCGGGCTGAATACCGGCGGGCTGGATCTGAAGGACTTTGGCCCGCAACACGTCCAATCCTTCATGACCGCGCTTAAGGCCTCGTTTCTGACCACAACCGCCATCGGAGTGGCCAGCATGCTGGCCTCCTGGCTGCGCGGGCCGCTCAAGGCAAGAAGAAGGTATTGATTCGCCCGGCACGGGACAGCGGCCGGCTGGAAGAGAGGTGAATTTTTACGTGAATAGTGAATAGTGAATAGTGAATAGTGAAAAATTATAACATCCTGCCATCATTAACAAATATTTTTTTCACCATCTATTGTCCTCTGTTTTTTTTCTGTCTTCTGTCCTCTGTCCTCTGTCCTCTGTCTTCTGTCCTCTGTCCTCTGTCTTCTGTCCTCTGTCCTCTGTCTTCTGTCCTCTGTCCTCTGTCTTCTGTCCTCTGTCCTCTGTCCCCTGTCCCCTGTCCTCTGTCCCCTGAACCGGCAGCCGGATCAGGGCCTCGGTGCCGGCGCCTTCCCGGCTGTGCAGGGCAAAGGTGCCGCCATGGGCCTGGACGGCCCGTTCCACCATGGTAAGCCCGAGTCCGGTGCCATAGGTCTTGGTGGTGAAAAAGGGATCAGTGGCCTTTTCCAGATAACCGGCCGGGAATCCAATGCCGCTGTCGCTAATGGTGAGTTGGACCCAGCCATCCTCCTGTCGGGCGGAGATGGTCAACTGGCCGCCATTGGGCATGGCCTCGATGCTGTTCTTTACCAGCTGCAGAATACTCTGCCGGATCCGGGCCCCGTCCAGCTCCAGGACCAGCCCCGGCTCGGGCAGGTCGAACACCGAGGTAATATGCTGCTTTTCCATGGCAGGCTGAAGAAGCAGCACGGTCTTGAGCACCAGTTCATTGAATGAAACCGGCGCCTTTTGCAGATCGGTCTGCTGGACAAAGTTGAACAACTCGTCCAAGGTGGACTCGACCCGGTCGCTCTCCCGGACCAGCAGATCAAGGTACCTCTGCCATTTCTCCTCGGTAACCCGTTTGGCCAGCAACCGGGCCACCCCGCCGATGGAGGTGATCGGGTTGCGGATGGCGTGGACCAACTGGGCCGCCATCTGGCCCAGGGCCGAATACCGCTCCGCCGCCACCAGCAGGTCCTTGTTCTTTTCCAGTTCCTCGGTCAGTTCCTTGAGTTCAACGATCTTCTTCTCCATGTTCTCGTAGAGACGGCTGTGCTCAATGGCGAGACTGGCCTGACTGGCAAAGAGTTCCAGGGCCGAGACCATCTCCACGGTGATCGGCTTCCGGGTGACGAAATGATCGGCAATGATCACCCCCAGTGACTTGCTGGGCGAAAAAAGCGGCACCACCACGAAACTGTCCTCACCGAGCAGTTCGATCAGTTCCCGGGGCACCGGCACATCGGCGGATCCGTTGCTCACCAGGATGCTGCGCCGCTCCAGGGCCGCCTGGATCAGGAGATGATCTTCAGCGGTCCGGGGCAGCTTCAACCGGCGGATCAAATGGTTGACTCCGACATCGCCGGCAAGACAGGTCTCCTTAAGGTTGCGGACAATGTCCATGAACCCCAGTTGCTGTTCCCGCATCTCGTTCCAGACCTTGGACGCCTCTTCCCGGCATTCGGCGCCAATGGCCAGCCGCCCTTCAAGCAATGTGCCCTGGTCGTTGAACAGGGCGAGAAAGGCGCGGTTGAAGCGGAGTCCCTCCTCAGCGGTAATCCCCACCAGGATCGCCTGGAGTATCTCATCAAGCTCGACGGTGCTCAGGTAGGCGGTGTTCATCTTCAGGGAGAGCTGATGAAAGATCTGCATCCGGAAACGGGCCTGCTCCAGATCGGCCTGATACTGGTAATTCTCAAAGATCAGCCGCCGCCGTTCCAGGACCTTGCGGACCACGAACAGGATTTCCTCCAACCGGACCGGCTTGGCCAGGTAGTCCTCGGCGCCGTTACGGATACACTCCATGGCCACATGGAGATCAGAAACCCCGGTAAGCATCACCACCGCCAGGTCGGGATAGGTCTCAACCAGTTGCGGCAGGAGTTCCAGGCCGTCGGCATCGGGCAGCCCGATGTCGAGCAGCACCAGGGCAATGGAGTGGCTGGCGATGAGTTGATGGAGTTCATCGGCCGTGCCGGCCTCAAGCACGGTCAGCCCCTGGTCCTGGAGATAGATCTTCAGGGGTTCCCGGATCATCTGGTCGTCATCAACGATCAGCACCGCCTCGCCGGGCCGGAGCAGGGCGTCGATGGACAGGGATGCGTGTTGGTGCAGGACCGGGGTGTCGTGGCGCATGGATGGGGGATTCCCACTGTAGAATAGAATTCTGTCCCAGGAGGCGAGATCTTGCGATAACTAAATCCCATCTCCCCGGCCCTGTCAAGGCGTAAGGTTTCGATAAACCCCGTACGTTTGAGGTTGGACCGGGAAAGGGGTTTTCTTCTACCAACGGCCGCTCCATTGAGAAGGGCCGGCTGTTCATAAACAGGCTATCAAGCAGGAACTCGCTTCGCCGCAACGGCGATTCGGAATCCATAAGCATATCCTGCCGAAGTTGTTTTAAATTCCGTTTTTGCCGTCACGGCCGCGGCTCAGGGTCCGCTACACCGTTGGTATAAGAAGACCCCTTTCCCGACAGGAGGGGGGTTACTGAATGTTTACGTCAAGGATGCTGAAAGGATAGAACCAATCCCTTGTAAAAAAAGGGTAAAGTCTATACACTGCCGCCATCTTTTTCCCGACCGCCAAGACCGGACCGGGATTCGACCAACCCCAACCCCTGCCAGGGAAGAGATGTCTGCACTCCGGAAACTTCTTGATCAAATTTTTGCCCCGGACGGGCTGTTGGCCGGCCGCCTGCCCCATTACGAGTTCCGCCCCGGCCAGCAGCGGATGGCCGGGGCAGTGGCCAAGACCCTTGCCGGGCCCCACGGCCGGATGCTGGCGGTGGAGGCGGAGACCGGGATCGGCAAGACCCTGGCCTACCTGGTCCCGGCGGTACTCTCCGGTCAGCGGGTGGTGATATCCACCAACACCCTCAATCTCCAGGAACAGATCCTCAAGCGGGAAATACCCTTTATCCGCCAACATATCGACCCGACGCTCACCGCGCTCTGCGTCAAGGGGCGGCAGAACTACCTCTGCCTGCATCGCTTTCACCAGACCGCGGCCACTCCCCAGCAGCGGCTGTTCGCCCAGGATACCACCCTGGCCGCCATTTCCGAATGGCTTGAGGAAACCGAAACCGGGGACCGGGCCGAACTGACCTGGCTGGCCGACAGCTCCCCCCTGTGGCCGGAGATCAGCGCCAGCACCAGCCAGTGCCTGGGCAGCCGTTGCCCGGTGGAATCGGAGTGTTTCGTGACCCGGCTGCGGAAAAAGGCGGCCGCCTCCCGCCTGCTGATCGTCAACCACCACCTGTTCTTCGCGGACCTGGCCCTGCGACGGACCGGGTTTGGCGAGGTGCTGCCCCGCTACGAGTCAATGATCTTTGACGAGGCCCACCACCTGGAATCAGTGGCCACTACGCATTTCGGCGCCAGCTTCAGCCAGTATCAGCTGCTGGACCTGATCCGCGACCTGGAGCGGCTGGCCGGGGACGGACCAGACGGCCGGGGACGGGAACGATTGATCCAGGCGACCCGGGCCCTGGCCAAGCAGACCGAACGATTTGCCGCCCTTTTCCCCCGGGACAAGGGCCGGTTCGGTCTGGCGGAACTGATTGCGCGCGAACCGGACTGGACGCCCACCCTGCTGGAACTGCGCTCCCACCTCCAGCGGCTGGGCGAACGGATCAAGGGGATCGCCGCCAGTGGTGATCTGTGGCCGGCCATGGAACAACGCTGTGGCGAGTTGCTCCACCGGCTGGATATCACCACCCAGGCCCCGGACCGTGATCAGGATGACTCGTTTATCCGCTGGGGCGAACGGCGGGACCGGTCCGTGGCCCTGATCGCCTCGCCCGTTGATATCGCCGAACTGCTCCAGCAATCGCTGTATGACACGGTGAAAAGCGGGATCTTCACCTCCGCCACCCTGTCAACCGGCAACAGTTTCGCCTATTTTCTCCAACGGCTGGGGCTCGAATCCGACACCGAAACCCTCAGCCTGGCCTCGCCCTTTGACCATGCCCGCCGCACCCTGCTCTATGTGCCGGACTCCGGCCGGGCGGGCCGGTTCCCCGAGCCGGGCGATCCCGGCTTTCCCAAGGCGGCCCGGGCACAGATCGAAAAGCTGCTCCTTGCCTCCCAAGGCCGGGCCCTGGTGCTCTTTACCAGCCTGGCGGCCATGGCCGCGTGCCACCGCTTCCTGGAGGGACGGCTGCCCTATCCGCTCCTGGTCCAGGGCCAGGCCCCCAAAAACGTCCTGCTCGAATCATTTCAGCGCGAGACCCTTTCCGTACTCCTGGCAGTGGCCAGTTTCTGGGAAGGGGTCGACGTGCCCGGTGAATCGTTGAGCTGCGTGATCATCGACAAACTGCCCTTTGAGGTGCCCAGCGACCCGGTGATCATGGCCCGGATAAACAGAATTAAAGAGGAGGGCGGCAACCCCTTTTTCGAACTCCAGGTGCCCCGGGCGATCCTGGCCCTGCGCCAGGGGGTGGGCCGCCTGCTCCGCTCCGCCAGCGACCAGGGGCTGTTGGCAATACTGGATGTCCGGCTGTTTTCCCGCGGCTACGGCCGGCTGTTTCGGGCCGGCCTGCCGCCCAGCCCCCTGACCCGCAGCCTGGAAGAGGCCCGGGATTTTTTCAAACCGTGAGCCGGCCCTTAAAAAACCTTTGGCAAACCGGGCCGGCATTATATATGGTGCAGACCAATACCAGCCGCAGGCATGACCGCCCTGAACCTGCTTTGCCAACAAAGGATCCAAGAGAGTGAACCGAGAAGAACTGCTGGCCCTGCTCAAGCCGGAGATCACCAGGATCGACCAGACCATGCGCAACGACCTGGCGGTGATCAACAACACCCTGCTCGCCGAGATCGTTCATTATGCCAGCTTCAGCGGCGGCAAACGGATCCGGCCCCTGCTCTGCGTGTTGTCGGCCCGGATCTGCAACCGGGACGACGATGATCTCTACCAGCTGGCCATTGCCTTTGAGTACCTGCACGCCGCCACCCTGCTCCATGACGACGTGATCGACCATGCCGACACCCGGCGCGGCCAACCCTCGGTCAACAGTGTATGGGGTATCAGCGCGGCCATCCTGGCCGGGGACTTTCTCCATGCCCGGGCCATGTTTTTATTTGGACTACAGTGCAAAAGCCGCTGCCTGGAACTGATCAGCCATACCACCGGCGCAATGGTGGAAGGCGAACTCCTGCAGATGGCCAACGCCCGCAACTTCAATCAATCAGAGGATGACTACTTCCAGGTAATCAACAACAAGAGCGCCCTGCTCATCGCCTCGGCCTGCGAGACCGGGGCGATCTTTGCAAGGGCCGGCGAGGAACGGATCACCGCCCTGCGCTCCTACGGCGCCAACCTGGGTACCGCCTTTCAGATCATCGACGATCTCCTTGACTACCAGGGAGATCCGCAACAGACCGGCAAGGTGGTGGGCAATGATTTCTGCGAATGCAAGATGACCCTGCCCCTGATCCATGCCCTGGGCCGGGCCACCGGCAAGGAACAGGACCGGGTCCTGGGACTGCTGGCCGGACCGGTCGAAGAACGGCGTCGGGCCCTGGCCGAGATCCGGGAGCTGATCAATAAATACCAGGGATTTGCCCGGGCCCGGCAGCAGGCCGGGCAGTACATTGAACGCGCCTTGACCGAACTGGAGATCTTTTCCTCGGCCGAGGCCGGGCCGGTCAAAAAAATCCTCACCAGCCTGGGCCGCTACATTCTGACCCGCGAAAAGTAAGGCGCGACAACATCATGCCCGGAAAACCCAAAAAAAAAACGCCCGCTGGAAAAAAACGCCGGGTAAAGAAAAAAAAACCCAGCCGCGTTCTTTT
>JAKITW010000068.1 GCA_021647905.1 Desulfobacterales bacterium
CGTATGACCCGGCCGGCAACAGCGCCAGCCTGTTCCTGGACGGCGATACCGTGTTCATCAATGCGGGCAGCAACATTGATGGACTCTTTTACGCCAACCCGGACTGGCTGGAGGATTCCTTTGATCCGGCCGGCAGTATCGCCAACGTGACCGGCTCTTCCCGGGGAGATACAATCCTCGGCAACGAACAGGCCAACTTCCTCCAGGGCGGGGCCGGAGACGACATCCTGATCGGTTTTGCCGGGGCCGATACCCTGGCCGGCGGCGAGGGCAGCGACATGGCTGTTTACCGGTCGGCGCCGGCCGGGGTGACGGTCGACCTGGCCACTGGCACGGCCTCTGACGGCTATGGGAGCGTTGACCTCCTGACCACCATAGAGGGCGTTGCTGATTCCAGCCACAACGACACCCTGACCGGTGACAGCAGTGACAACTGGTTCGGTCTTTCCGGCGGCAACGACACTGTGAGCGGCGATGAGGGCAATGATTCCTTCTATTTTTCCAACAGCCTCGACTCGGCCGACACCGTTGATGGCGGTCTCGGGTCCGACCGGCTGGAATACACCGACGCCAACGGCGCCGACAATGAACTGGACCATGTCACCGGGGTGGAAGAGATCGGCCTCGGCGATGCGGACACCTCGGTCACCACCACTGACTCCCTGGTGGCGCCAAGCGCAACCCTGGATGTTGACGGCTCAAACCTGACCGGCAACAACAGCCTCTACTGGGACGGATCAGCTGAAACCGACGGTTCTTTCAATATAATCGGCGGACAAGGGGAGGACACCCTCATCGGCGGCAGCGGCGATGACAACCTGCGGGGCGGCAGCGGTCATGACACCCTGACCGGCGGCAGCGGCAGCGACACCTTTCTTTACGAAAGCTCTGCTGATTTCAGCGACACGATCACTGATTTTTCCAACAGCGACCAGGACGATATATTCTCCTTCAACAGCAACGAGTTTGATTCAAGCGCAGGATTCTACAGCAATGAGTTCTACGCTGGTTATGACGGAGCCAACGCCGCACTGGGCAACAACGACCCCTGGTTTGTCTATGACAGCACCATGGATCAACTCTGGTATGACAGCAACGGCGATGCGAGCGGCGGCCATGAACTGGTGGCCCAGTTGAACGACGTTGTCCTGACCGCGACGGATATTTCGTTTTATTGATTTCCAGCGGACGTAGAAACCCGAGATGAGAGAACTCTACCGCCGCCTGGCCCTGTATCCGGTACTGACAACGGAAATACTTATCGCCACCTTTTTCATCACCCTGCTCTCCCTGGCCTCGCCCCTGTTCGTGATCCAGGTGTTGAACCGGTACGTCACCTTCGGCTTCAGCGGCACCCTGATCACCCTGACCATGGGGATGATGGTGGCGATTGTGATGCAGTTCGCCTTCCGGATGATCAGGACCAAAATCGCCGCGGTGATCAGCGTGGAGCCGGACATCGATCTTTCCCGCAAGGTTCTCCATGTCCTGACCAGGGCCAAGGCCCTGCCCATCGGCAATATTCCCAAACCGGCTATCCACGAAACCGTGAACGGCCTGCAGGCGATCAAGGCCGCCTACAGCGCCGCTGGCATAACCTCCATTCTCGACGCTCCTTTTGCGCTGATTTTCCTCCTGGCCTCCTTTTTCATCAGCCCGGCTCTGGCCCTGATCTCGCTGGCCGGGGTGGTCCTCAGCCTGATCGGCGGGGCGTTTGCCCTTAAATTTTCCAACCGGATCGCCGAACAGCTGAAAAATTCAACCCTTGCCCATCGCGCTTCGGTCCTGGCAGCGGCCAATAATATCGACACCGTCCGTTCATTCCGGGGCATCGACTTTCTCAAGACCATCTGGGACAATCAGATCAGGTCCCTGACCGAGGTCCAGCAGCGGGATGCTGATATCAAGGAGTTCTCCCAGACCCAGTTTCTGACCATAAGCGTCCTGATGAGCGTGGTCCTCTATGCAGTGGGCGCGATGGAGGTGGTACAGGGCAAGCTGACCGTCGGCGCCCTGATCGGGGCCAATATCCTGGCCGGCCGCGCCTTCTCCTCGACCACCCGGTTCGTCCAGACCTCCTATCTGCTGGCCAAGGCCGGCCAGGCGTTCAGGGATCTGGCCACCTTTTTTAAACTGCCGCTGGAACCGGGGACCGGCACCGGTCTGGCCTCCTATTCCGGGGCCATCGAGTTCAAGGACCTGGGCCTGGCCTTTCCCGGCAGCAAGAACCCGCTGTTCGAGTCCCTGAGCCTGAAAATCCAACCGGGCGAGGTGCTGACCGTGACCGGCCATAACGGCGCCGGCAAGACCTCTCTGCTCCGGTTGCTGGCCGGCCTGCTTGAACCCTCCCGGGGCGAGATACTGGTCGACGAAATCAACCTGATGCAGATTGCCCCGGAGTGGTGGCGGAGCCAACTTATCTACCTGCCCCAGGAACCGACCTTTCTCAATGCCACCATCCGGGATTCCATTACCATGGCCAACCCGGAGCTGGACAACAGCGGGCTCAACCAGGTGGTCAACCTGGCCGACCTCCGCAGTTATCTCGACAAAAGCCCCAGGGGACTGGAAACCGAACTCCTTGAAAACGGCCGCAACCTGCCGCTGGGCATCCGCCGGCGCATTGCCCTGGCCAGGGGACTGGCCACCAACGGACGGCTGGTCCTGTTCGACGAGCCCACCGAGGGTCTGGACATTGAGGGCCGGCGGGCCGTATATGCGGTTATGAACAAACTGATCAAGGAAAAGAAAACCATGGTCGTTGTTTCCGGCGACCCGGTCATCCTCAAGGATGCCCCGTTTGTCCTTGACCTGAGCCGGAAACCGGTCCCGGAAATTGTCACTGGAAACAACAAGGGACAGACCCCGTGAAGCAGCCGGACAGCTTAACAAAAAAATCGCCGGGCCACGATTCGCCGGCCAACCGGGTCAAGGCAACAACCCACCTCTTCTGGGCGATGTGCGTGGGCCTTTGTCTGCTCTTCTTTGCCTGGGCCTGGTTCGGCAAGCTGGATATAGTCAGTCAGGCCAACGGCCGGGTGGTGCCGAGCAGCAAAATCAAGCATATCCAGCATCTGGAGGGCGGTATTGTCGAAAAAATCCTGGTCAGGGAGGGCGCCGCGGTCACGGCCGGCCAGCCCCTGGTTATTCTGGAGAGGGTCAGCAGCAACGCCAGCGTCCAGGAGCTGCAGAGTAGGATCGCGGGCCTTGAGACGGACATCGCCCGACTCGACGGCCTGGCAACCGGTCACGACCAGCCGCAGTTCCCGGAACAACTCGCCCGCAACCATCCCGAACTGGTCTCCCAGGCCCGGGAACTGTTCACGGCCCAGTTCCAGAAGTACCAGAGCGGCCAGGCGGCCCAGCGCGAACTCCTTACCCAGCGCAGGCAGGACATCATCGAAATCGAGACCAGGATCAGAAACAGCCGGCGCGATCTGGAGTTTCTGGAGAAACAGATAGCCATCAGCGCCGCGCTTTTAAAGGACGACCTGACCACTGAATATAAACACCTGGGTTTTCTACGTGAAAAGTCCAAGCTGACCAGCAGGATAGAGGAGAATGAAACCGCGCTGATCCGGGCCCGTTCGGCCTTGGAAGGGGCTGAGGACAAGTTGAAACGGCTGGAGCATTCCTTTCAGCAGGAGATTAAGCAAGAGTTGAAAGAGAACAGACAGGAACTGGGGGAATTCCTGCAACGGCTGAAAAAATTTACCAACAGCCTGCAGCGCACCACTATCCGCTCGCCGGTGGACGGCCTGATAAAGAGCCTTTACATCGTCACCGTCGGCGGGGTGATCGGCCCCGGCAAGACGATCATGGATATCGTGCCCACCGGCGACCGCCTGGTGATCGAGGCCCATCTGCGGATCCAGGATATCGGCTTTGTCCGCAAGGGTCAGAAGGTGGTGGTCAAGCTGCCGTCCAGGGATGCCCGGCGCTACGGCAAACTGGACGGCACGGTGATCCACATAAGTCCCGACGCCTTTGTTACCTCGCAGGGCCAGACCTTTTACACCGTGCGAATCAGGACCGAGAAGAATTACTTTGAATGGGAAGGGCACCGGTACGATCTCGTACCGGGCATGATGGTGACAACCTATATCCACACCGGCCGGCGCACGGTGTTGGCATACATGCTGGATCCCCTGTTCACCTCCATGGGCTACGCCTTGCAGGAACGGTGATAATGCTGAGTGCTGAGAAAGATATATTTCAGCCCACCACTGTCACCTTTTTTCTGTCCTCTGACTTCTGGTCACCACGCCCTGTCTCAACTCATCACTCATCACTCATTGCTCATTGCTCATCACTCATTCCTCTGTCCCGACTCCTGACCTAATCCTCATAACCCAGGTCGTCCAGTTCAACATCATCAACAGGCCCGGTCCAGTCTTCGGGCGGCTCGCGGATATCCAACTCCATGGCGGCCCACTCCTCCAGGGACAGCTCCTCCAGATCGCCGTCAAAATACTGGATCTCGACTCCCCGCCCGTCTTCATCAACAGCCACCACGGTGAAGTCCCGGCCCTTGCCGAGGTGTAAATACCAGTTGCCCACAATCGGTTCGATTTCGTTGTTCATAACCACCTCGTAAATGATCGGATGTCAGAGGCCAGAGAACTGATAACCGGCAACTGAAATTACCTGCAATCTCTCCTGCTATTCCGCCACCTTTTCGGCCCGATGCTGGACATAGGCGTTGCGGATGGCAACATAGGGATCAAGGGCCCCCTCTTTCAGATCCTCGTAATCCCCGATCTTAAAGGCGGTGTCGTTGACCTGCTCAAAGGTATTGACCGCCAGGATGGTCTCCCACTCCTCCAGATAGCTGACCGGGTCCAGGAAATAGTCGCCGGCCCGGCCCACGGTATCCCGCAGGCTGGAAGGACCGAGAAAGGGCCATACCAGGTAAAAACCATTGCCGATCCGGTAATGACCGAGGGTCTGACCCAAATCCTCGGCCCCGGGCCCAGGTCCGATAATCCCGGTGGCCGGGTCGGCAAGCCCGAGGATACCAACCGTGGTGTTGACGACAAAACGGCCCAATTCATGGCCGGCCGCCTCCCCCTTGCCCTGCAGCACACAGTTGACCAACCGGATCGGGGCGGCCAGGTTATGGAAAAAATTCCTGATCACGATCCGGACGTCAATGGGCGTGACTGCCTTATAGCCTTGGGCCACGGGCTTCAACACCCAGAAATAGAGCCGGTCGTTGAAATGGTACCAGACCGTGTTCCAGGCCAGCAGAGGGTCGGCAATGTCTGCATCCGCCTCTTCCCCCTCAGCCTCATACTCGTCTTCCTCAATCTGACCGACCCCGCTTTGTTCCGCTTGGACCGCCACCTCTCCTGGTTGCTCCTCCGACCCGGCCATGGTCAAAACCGGGACCAGGAGCAGAAGGCCGCAGAAAAACAGGATAAGCATGATACTGTTCTTTGTTATCTTCAAGATCAACTCCTCCCCGGGTTGCCTTTTGTCCGCAAGACAAAAAAACCGTGGTTGCTCAACCAGGTTTAAGGAAGTATCTGGTTCCTGGTTCCTGGTGCTTGGTGCTTGGTGCTTGGTTTTCCGTCCTCTGTCCTCCGTCTTCCGTCCTCTGTCCTCTGCCCTCTGTCCTCAAGCCGTCTTCCTGCGCAGGAGTTCCAGCAGCTGGGCCGGTGATTTTCTGGCCAGTATGTTCTTGAACTGGCTGCGATAATTCTTCACCAGGCTGACCCCCTCGATGATCACGTCATAGACCTGCCAGCGGTCCTTGACGCGGATCAGCCGGTAACTTACCGGGATCGTGCCGGACTCACTGATAATCGAACTCCGCACCTCCGCCTTTTTCTCGGACAGCATCCTTTCATGCAGAAACTCCACCTTTTGTCCGGTATACCTGGAGATCCTGCTCAGGTATATCTTAAGCAGCAGGGCGCCGTACAGATCGATGAACTCCTGCTGCTGCCCCTTGTTGAGTTTTTTCCAGTTATTCCCCATGGTCCGGCGGGAGACCTCATAATAGTTGAACATATCAAGGGTAATCTCCTTGATCCGCTCCTTCCTTTCCAACCGGTGTTCCTCGCCCTGCAAGGCAGGGTCGCCCAGCACCGCCAGGACCCGGTCGACCTGGGTCCGGATGGTGTCCAGGGGCTGGCCGGCCGTTACCGGAAGCGCACCGGCAAGACAGACAAACACGGCCAGGACAAGTGAGATCGACAATGTTTTCATAATCGCACCCCAGGTAAGAAATCTTTATTCCGGTTCATCAGACCAAAGAGTGTTATTGGTGTAAACATTCAGTAACCCCCTCCTGTCGGGAAAGGGGTCTTCTTCTACCAACGGCCGCTCCATTGAGAAGGGCCGGCTGTTCATAAACAGGCTATCAAGCAGGAACTCGCTTCGCCGCAACGGCGATTCGGAATCCATAAGCATATCCTGCCGAAGTTGTTTCAATTTCCGCTTTTGCCGTCACGGCTGCGGCTCAGGGTCCGCTACACCGTTCGGTATAAGAAAACCCCTTTCCCGGTCCAACCTCAAACGTACGGGGTTTACCGAAACCTTACCTGTTGGTTATTGGTTCAATGATTACAACATACTGTTCCTGTTAACAAATAACGATTAACTTTTCACATCACTATTTGCTCTCAACGTCGCCAAAGGCGTATTTGCTGATCAACTCCTCGATATCCACCGGCGACTCGGTCTCGGTAATAACGCCGCCGGGCTCGAGCCGGTCGCCGGCGCCGCCGGGATCGATACTCACGTAACGATCGCCGATCAATCCCCGGGTCTTAATCGAGGCAATGGCGTCGTCGTACACAATGATTCCCTTGTCAATATCAAGTACCACCGCGGCCTGCTGATTCTTCTGGTCCATCACGAACCGTTCCACCCGGCCGATTTTCATGCCGAGCATCTCCACCGACGCCCCGGTCTTGAGGCCGGTTATGGTGTTGAACTTTGCCGTGAGCGAATAGCCCTTGTCGCCCCAGAAACTCACTTCAGCGAAATTGACCGTCATGTAGGCGATGCCGAGGAGACCAACCAAGACAAAAACACCGACAACCGTTTCCATGGCATACTTCTTCATCTCCTATCCCTTTTCCCATAAAGCTGAGTTGAGCCGCCCGCCGGCTCAAACGAAACTTATGCCCTTGTGGTATAAGTGAATTGTGCAACCAGCCGGCCCTCGGCCAGGGCCCGCTCCGAGATATCGGCAATGGTCTCGGCCGGCGTACCCTTGGCAATTCCGCCAATGATCCGCACCCCGACGCCTTGTTCACTGTTTTCCGGCAGCAGTACCGCCTCCGGCGCCAGCTCCGCGCCGGCGGCCTGGATTTTTCCGGCAAAATCCGCCAGCAAGGTTTCCGTCTGGGCGATATTGCAGGTCACCAGGATGGAAACGAACCGGGCCGGACCGCAGCGGTTCGATAGCCCCCGGCTGCTGAAATAGCTGTTTATCCGGGAGCCAAGGGTCTGCAGAAAGGTCTGCGAACCGGCCTGGCCGAAATGTTCGCTGAACCTATCCATATTCTCCACCTCAAGGACGATCACGGTAAAACCGTCATCCTCTCCCTCCTCCCCCTCGTGCCGCTCTTCCCGGGCCTCATCCCGCAACTGGGCCCACAGGCCGTGCAGCTCGAGCTGGACCTCTTCCAGGCTGTTGACGAACTCATCGACAAAGGGATGGTCAAACCCCTGCAGTTCCTGAAAATTGCCCTGAAAGACGATCTTCTTGTCATAGAGGACCAGGATCCGGTCGGAGATAAAAAAAACATCAGGCAATTCGTGGCTGATCATGATCGTGGTAAAGCCGAATTTCTTCTGGTACTGGGCGATCATGCCCAGGATGGCGTTCTTGCGGATCGGGTCCTGGCCGGTGGTGGGCTCGTCGAATAAAACGATCCCGGGATCGGTTATCAGGGCCCGGGCCAGGGCGACCCGTTTCTGCATGCCGCCGGAGAGATCGGCCGGATACTTGTCCGGCACCTCGATCAATTCCATCTGCTCAAGGCGGGCAAACACCTTGGCATCGACCTCCCGGTGCGACAGCCGGGTGGTCTTGCGCAACGGCAGGGCGATGTTCTCGAACACGGTCAGGGAGTCGAACAGGGCGTTGTTCTGGAAACAGAAGCTGATCTGGCTCCGGTACTCGTCCCAGTCCCGCCGGCCCATGGCGGTCAACGGCTTGCCGCGGAAGGAGATCACCCCCTCGTCCGGATTAAGCAGACCGATGATATGCTTGAGCAGCACGCTTTTACCGGAACCGCTCTTGCCGATGATGGTGGTGGTCTGGTTGTCGAAAATCTCCAGGTTGACCCGGTCCAGGACCTGCTTGGAACCGAAACTCTTGGAAACGTTTTCGAATTTTATCAGTGTTTGTCGGTCTCGCAACAACCCGCGAGACGGACGTGTTTCATGTTGTAAGTTGTTAATTTTAGTTGGTGGCATTTGAAGCCTTTGGGGTTATTGCGGGTTCATTACTGTTTCCGCCATATGGGCCGACCTATAACAAAAAGGAACTCAGGACATAATCGCTTATCAGGATCAGCACGCAGGAGGCGACCACCGCCGAGGTGGTGGAGAGGCCGACCCCCTTGGCGCCGTACCCGTCGGTACGGGTATGGGTAAAAAACCCCTGATAACAACAGATGGTGGCCACCAGCACCGCAAAGACCACGGCCTTGGTCAGGCCGCCGTTGATATCTTCCATCTTGACGCTGGTGATCACCCCGCTGGTATAGGCGCCGCTGTTGATCCCCATTAAAACAACGCCGGTAAAATACCCGCCGATGATCCCCACCAGGTCGAACATGGTGGTCAGCAACGGAAAGCTGATAATCGCCGCCGCGATCCTGGGGCTGACCAGGTACATCAAGGGGTCGATCCGCATGGTGTCAAGGGCGTCGATCTGTTCCGAAATCCGCTGGATGCCGATCTCCGCCGCCATGGAGGAACCGGCCCGGGCGGTTATCATGATCGCGGTCAGCACCGGTCCCATCTCGCGAATCAACGACAGGGAGACCGCCGAGCCCAGCACCCCCACCGAGCCGTAGTCGATCAGCACATGATACATCTGCAGGGCAATGACCATGCCGACGAACAGGCCCACCAGGATGACGATGTTCACCGACCTGACGCCGATGTAATAGACCTGCTGGACAATGGCGCTGAACTGGCCCCGCCGGAAGATATAGAAAAACGATTTGCCGAAAAAGATGGCAACCCCGCCCAACTCATCGACGATATCAAGGAATCTGCGTCCCAGCAGCGCCAGGGGCATAAAAAAAACAGGCCCTGATCGCAACGGCGCATTCTCGGGTCTCTTGTTATCCATTCCAGGTCCCTTAAAATAAAATCAAGGCGGCTTCCGCCCGGCGCGTTTACCTTTTCTTATCAGCCAGTTGGCGGCGCAACTGCTCCACCTCCTGCTCCAGGTTGCTGATGGTATTGTTGAGTGACTTGAGCCCGCTGACAAAGGAACTCAGCAGGGGGGGAAACCAGTAGGGAAACTCGCCGATGGACTCCTGCAGCGTATCGTAGAGCAGGACAAAAACCGTTACCGTGGTTTTGGCGGTAATGGTCGCGGTTCGCGGAATCCCCAGCAGACAGGCGATCTCACCCAGAATATAGGGGGCGCCGATTTCAGCCAGCACCATGGTTCCCGCCGGGGTGGTGGTGGTGGACACCTCGGCCCGCCCCTCGGTCAACAGGAACAGATCCCGGCCCGGATCCCCCTGCGGGATAATCACCTCACCCGGCGAATAGGTACGGCAGTCCAGCAGCGAGGTGATCTTGAACAGGGTCTGGACCTTTTCCTGCTTGGCCAGCAACTCGGTGGAAAGGGTCCTGCCGAACCCGGACGGCGGGGTCATCAACGAGGGACTGCCTCCATGCGGCCGCATTCCCATCTTCTTCCGGGCATTCATGCCGCAGGCGCCGCAGAGGTCGGCTGCTCCCCTTGTCCCGTTGTCGCCCCGGACGCTCTTCATCTCTCCCTACCCCCATCGCCGGCCCGCTATGGCCGTAGCTGCGGTTGTCCCCAATCAACAGACTTCATCCTCCGGCAGGGAGCATGGCCTCCGCCACCGGAAACAACCACTATGAAAACGCTCGGTTAATCCAATCCTGAACCCTGACTCATTACAGTACGAAAATTTCCAGCCGGGAGCAACCCGAAATAAACGGTCAGGGTCAGCCCGGTGAGTGGTTACGGCGTGATTATTCCTCCCTTCACCCAAGCACTCCGGGTCCTGTGTGGATAGTTACTCAAGGTGTCGGGTGTCACTATATTACACCTCTCCCGCCCCATGAATCATTAACACATACCCGTTTACCCTTCCCTGTCGGCAACGGCCTGGCAGATGCGAGCAAAACCCTTGGGATCAAGACTGGCCGCACCCACCATTAAACCCGCCACTCCGGCAAGCTTCAGGTAGACGGCGCAGTTTTCCGCGGTTATCGAGCCGCCGTAGAGGACCGGCCTGCCCGGGACAATCGCCTTGATCTCGGCCACCGCCTGTCCGGCCTTTTCAGGGGGTTGGGCCGTATCAATGCCAATGGCCTCCACCGGTCCATAGCCGATGATCAGCCCGTTAACATCCGCCTCGTTCACAGCCGCCAACTGGGCCCGGGCGTAGGGGCGGTCCAGGCAGAGAATCGGCCGGATCCCGGCGGCCAGCGCCTCACTCACCTTGTTGGCAATCTCCTGGTTGGTCTCATGGAAGTAACGCCGCCGTTCCGAATGACCGACCAGGGCGTAACCGACCAGGCCTTGAACCGTCCCCGCGGCCACGGCCCCGGTATAGGCGCCCAGGGGGAATGGCGACAGGTCCTGAACCGCGAGAGCGGGATGGACAACATCCCGTTGCCGCAGCATCCGCGCCAAGGGGGCCAGCAGGACAAAGGAGGGGGCGATGATCACCTCCACCCGGGGATCGGGACGGTAGAGGCCCAGAAAAATTTCAAGCCATTTTTCCGCCTCGGCCAGGGTCTTATGGGACTTCCAGTTCGCCACCACATATCCGCTCATAACGTAATTCCCCCCAGGCTGAATTAAAGATACGCCGCAACCCCGGCAGGTTACCGCCCCTTGTCATCACTTCGCACGTAAACATTCAGTAACCCCCCTCCTGTCGGGAAAGGGGTCTTCTTCTACCAACGGCCGCTCCATTGAGAAGGGCCGGCTGTTCATAAACAGGCTATCAAGCAGGAACTCGCTTCGCCGCAACGGCGATTCGGAAGCCATAAGCATATCCTGCCGAAGTTGTTTCAAATTCCGCTTTTACCGTCACGGCTGCGGCTCAGGGTCCGCTACACCGTTCGGTATAAGAAAACCCCTTTCCCGATCCAACCCCAAACGTACGGGGGTTACCGAAACCTTACCTTCGCACTTCATACAGTTCACCGCCATACTCAACCCGGTCGCCGGGTCGAAGCTTGCGGCCCCTTCTGGTCTCGACCGCACCGTTGACCGCAACCTCGCCGGCCAGAATCAGGTATTTGGCCTCCACTCCGTCCGCCACCGCGTTGGCAAGCTTCAGAAACTGGGCGAGCCGGATGGTGTCGGTGGAAATAGCGATCAATATCATTGTCTGAACATCTTTTGCAGGGCCTCGCGCTGGAATTGGTAGGGGCTGTTGCAGTTGTGGCAGCGCACCTCCAGGGGAAAGGGCCCGTTGGCAAGGATATCGGCCCGGTCCGTTTCCGGCAGGGAAAGGAGCATCTGCTGGATCCCTTTTTCGTTGCAGCGACAATAAAACTCGATCCGGAAATCGTCTAGAAATTCAAGCCCGAAACCGGAAAAATGTTCCCTGACCAGCGACTCCGGGTCGCTGCCCTTGACAAAGGCGAGTCCCAGGGAAGGCAGGGCGTCGGCCCGGTCCGCCAGTCTGGCCACCATGTCCCGGTCCGCCCCGGGCATGGCCTGGAGCAGCATCCCGCCACCCCCCACCACCTCGCCCTGCTGGTCAAACCGGACGCTCAGGTTGACAATGGTGGGCAGCTGTTCGGAGATGAGGAAATAATGGGCCAGGTCCTTGGCAATGCAGCCGTGTTCCAAGGCGATCTTCCCGGAAAATGGCTGCTCAGCATCCTCAAGATAACGGGTCACAGTAAGAAAACCAGCCCCGAAAAAAGAGGACAGGTCATTGGGATCCACCGGTTTCACCACTGGAATCACCGCCTGTTTCAGATAGCCGCGCACCTCGCCGCGGGCATTGGCCTCGGCCACCAGGCCCTTGATCGGTCCGGAGCAGTCGACCTTGATACTGACGGCCTCATTGCCCTTGAGCGAAGCGGTGAGCAGCCCGGCGGCCAGAAAGGCCTGCCCCAGAACCATGGTCTCCAGGATTCCCAGTTCATGGTTGGCCCGCATCTCGTTTATCATCCGCACTCCGTTGACCATTGCGCCGCGGACACTTTGGTCGGCCAGGACAAAGGAGTGAAGTCGGTCCCGGGAAGAGGCGATGAGCTGCTCCTTCAAGGTATTGCCAAAGGGTTGTTTTTTGATCATCCGCATTTCCGGCTATACGGTTCAAGGATAAGCGATCACCTCCCGGCCATCTTACCCCGGCCGGCCTTTGCCGGGAACCCCTTTTTCCGGAAAAGTATCAGCCGGAAAGAGTGTGGGCCAGACAAAAAAAGCCCCGCCAACCGGCGGGGCTCATGGCAAAAGCTGAAAAAAGGCGGTTTACAACTTGACCACGTTGGACGCAGCCGGCCCCTTGGGCCCGGCAACAACATCAAAGGTGACGCGATCACCCTCCTCCAGCGACTTGAAACCGTCGGAAACAATGGCGGAGAAATGAACGAAAACGTCCTTGCCGTCCTCCTGCTCGATGAACCCGAATCCCTTGGAAGCGTTAAACCACTTGACCGTACCTTCCATCACCGTTCCTCCTTGTCCCGCGCCCCGGCGGAACATCTCTTGAGGTTACTCTTCCAGTCACCCCTTATAGCTGCAGCACCAAAAAAAAGCCGCACGCAATCCCAGAATCGGACATGTACGGCCTGCTTTCCTGTCAGATCAGACTACAAGGTACCGATTTACTTAACCATGGAAAATACCCCCATCGCCGGGCGGAATCAATACCTTTTTAAAAAAAGATGCATTTTTTTGTTACGCACGGATCAGGGCGGCAACAGGCAGGCGCTGGCTGATCACTCATTGCCGGGCCACTCCGCGGCAGGGAACTGGACAGGTGGCGGTAAAGGGCTGGTCCGGCCATTGTTTCCTGCTGTCAAAACAGGTCACCACCCCGGCCCCGTCGGCCCAGAACCGATGCGGGTTCACATATTCAAATCGTCCGGCAGGAGATTTGACCTGGATATTGTAATGCACATGGGGCAGTCCCGCCGCCAGGAGCCCGGTGCGGCCCAGGGTGCCGATCTGCTGGCCGCGGACAACCCTGTCCCCCACCTTGACCAACCGCTGGTCAAGGTGGAACAGCCCGCTCTTGATCCACCGGCCGTTCCCGTCCCGGCCATGGTCGATGCCGACGTTGTTACCGGACAGCGGTTCATAATAGGAGTGGATGACCACCCCGGCCGCCGGGGCCAGTACCGGGGTTCCGGCTTTGCCGATGATATCCAGGCCTTCATGGCTTTTACGGCTGAAATAGAGGCCCGGATCCCGGGACACCGGCGTGTATCCCTGGGAGATGGAGGGCGCGTTTTCCGGCATGAAAACCGGCCGGCCGGCCGGCCGGAGGTTGTCAGCGCCAGGGGCCAGGGAACCGTACAGTTGCCGGGACGGACCGACACAGCCGCTGAATAACAGCAGTGCGGCAAGGAGCAGGCCGGCGGCCATATCTCTTGTTACCTTTTTTTTCATCTCAATACAGAGGCCCCTGGCGCCGGATTTCACGGCGGGTAAGCAGGGCTGCTGGGACCGCGGCTCACCTGCTTTCAAGCAGGGCCACATTACCCTCGTTGACATAGCCGGCAATCCCGATGGCGATCTGCTCGGCAATGGCGGAAAGATAGCTGTCCCGCTTGAGGCGCTCCGCCTCCCGGGGGTTGCTCAAAAAGGTGATCTCGCTCAGAATGGCCGGCATCTGGGCGCCGATCAACACATAAAACGGGGCCCGCTTGACCCCGAGATTCCTGAGCTTGAGCCCCTGGGCCATGGAGTTCTGCACCGCAGCGGCCAGCCGGGCCGACTCGTCCTTCTTATTGCTGGTAAGCAGCTCGGCAAGGATCCCCTGAAGATCGCTCATGTTGCTGGCTGAAGTGGCGTTTTCAAAGGCTGCCAGCCGCATGGCGTCCTCATTGCTGGTCAGATCAAGGAGATAGGTCTCCACCCCCTGCACCTTGGGCGAGGGCGCGGAGTTGACATGCAGGGAGATGAACAGGTCGCCCTTGCGGGTATTGGCAATGGCGGTCCGTTCCTCCAGGGGGATGAACACGTCGGTGGTCCGGGTCAGGACCACCTCGCAGGCCAGGTCCCGGCGCAGCCGGTCGGCCAGCTTCCTGGCCACCGCCAGGACAACGTCCTTTTCCATGACCCCGTTGGCGGCAATGGCGCCGGGATCCTTGCCGCCATGGCCGGGATCGATCACGATCCGGTTGATGCCGAGCCCCAGTTGCCGGGCCAGGGAAAGCCGCGGCTCCGACGCCTTGGACCCGGACACGGTCGGACCTGGCCTGGTTTTTGAGCCGGGCCGCTTCTTCATGACCCGGGCCGTCAGTACCGGCACTGTTTCCTTGCCCTTGCCCATGACGTCAATCACCGTCCGAAAGGGATCCTGGAGGGTGAATATCTTGTAGGAGGAGATACTCTCGATATCCAGCACGACCCGGACCGTATCAGGGGTATGCTGGCCGGCCCGGACCTGCTTGAGCAGGCCGTCCCGGATCAACACCGGAAACCGGGCCTCGGGGGTGAGACGACTGTCGGCAAAATCAATAAAAAGCCGGCGCGGCTGGTTCTTCGACGCGGCAAGCAGTCGTTCCTTATAGTGGACCGGGGCCGAGGTCTTAATCGATACCCGGGTATAGTTGTTGGACGACCAGTAGCGGACGGGCAGGACCTTGGCCGGTTTCTTTTTGCCGCCGTTTTCCTGGATGGCCGCATCCAGGGCCACATCACCGAGCAGGGCCAGCTGGCGCGCGGCCCTGTCGGCCATATCGCCCCGGGGATACCGGTTGAGTACCCGGGCAAAGGCCTTGGCCGCCCGGAGCCGGTCCTTTTTTTCCGCAACATAGAGCCGGCCGAGTTTATACAGGGCATCATCGGCCAGCCGGTTCCGGGGGAAAAGCGTGGCCACGTCCTGGTAATAGGCCACCGCCTCGCCGAAATCAAGGGGATTTCCGAACTGATGGTACATGGTGTGATGGATCCGGCCCATCATGAACAGGCTGGCGGCGGCCAGTTCATGTTTGGGAGCGGCCAGGTAAATCTTGCGGAAACCGCCGACCACCCGGTCCCAGTCGTCCCGGCTTTCACCTTGGGGCGCATTCTGGAGTTTCAGAAATTGGGCCTTGGCCAGGTCGTACTGTTTCCGCAGCGCGACCTCGTTACTCGCCGCTCCCGCCGCGCCGCAGAACAGGGTTGCCAGCAGGCACAGAATCAGAGAGAGCCACAGCCCGCGGATGGGCCGGGGCAGGTGACAAGGCTGGGACTCAGGCATGATGAGTAGACACGGTTAATTGTCGGTCTCGTAAAAACAGATGAGACGTAAACATTCAGTAAACCCCCTCCTGTCGGGAAAGGGGTTTTCTTCTACCAACGGCCGCTCCATTGAGAAGGGCCGGCTGTTCATAAACAGGCTATCAAGCAGGAACTCGCTTCGCCGCAACG
>JAKITW010000069.1 GCA_021647905.1 Desulfobacterales bacterium
CTACCAACGGCCGCTCCATTGAGAAGGGCCGGCTGTTCATAAACAGGCTATCAAGCAGGAACTCGCTTCGCCGCAACGGCGATTCGGAAGCCATAAGCATATCCTGCCGAAGTTGTTTTAAATTCCGTTTTTGCCGTCACAGCTGCGGCTCAGGGTCCGCTACACCGTTCGGTATAAGAAAACCCCTTTCCCGGTCCAACCTCAAACGTACGGGGTTTACCGAAACCTTACATAGCATCAAGTAATGTCATGACCCCATCCTGCCGTCTGAACGATCTTTTGTGGAGCCGGAAAGGTGCTGCGTTATATAGCGCGGCCAAGCTGTTCGTCAATGTTTTTTTAAAAAAACCGGACCGCCGGCTCCCAGGGGCCGGCCCGCGGCCATCAGCCGGTTGCCAGAACACCACCGGGAGGTTATACTGCATGTTTGTTGAATTTGCCATGTAAGATCACCTCTATTTCTTAAAAAAATTACACGGTTGTTCACCCTGTCCCCCCTTTATGAAAAAATACTTTGCAATCATTGTCGGCGCCGGCCCGGGAGGGCTCGCCTGCGCCCGGATACTGGCCGAGCAGGGTCGCGAGGTCCTGGTGCTGGAGCGCAACCAGACCATCGGTCCCAAGGCGTGCGGCGGCGGGATAACCTGGAGCGGCCTGATCCGGCGGGTACCGGAGGGACTGATCGAACGATCATTCGCCAGCCAGCATATCCGCACCCCATGGCAACGAGCCGTGATCTCCGCCCCGGCCCCGATTATCTCCACGGTGAACCGGCAACGGTTGGGGCAATGGATGTGCGGACGGGCCGAGGCGGCCGGCGCCCGGGTACTCAGCAGTGCCAGGGTCTGCGAGATCAGCGACCGTCATGTGGCCACAGCGGACCAGTGCTTTGGCTATCAGTACCTGGTCGGCGCCGACGGAAGCAGTTCCCTGGTCAGGAGATATCTCGGCCTGGCCAGCCGGCGGGTCGGGTTTGGTCTCCACTACCAGGTAAGGGGCGACTTCAGCAACATGGAGTGGCATCTTGACACCAGGCTGTTCGCCAACGGGTATGCCTGGATATTCCCCCACAACGGCTCCGCCTCGGTGGGGGTCTACAGCGGCGGCTCGAGACCGGGCCCGGCAATGATGCGAAAAAACCTTCATCTCTGGGCCGGCAGACAGGGGATCAAACTCAAGGGGAGCAGCCCCCGGGCCGGACGGATCAACTTCGACTACCAGGGCTGGCGGTTTGACAACAGATTTCTGGTCGGTGACGCCGCCGGCCTGGCCTCCGGGCTCACCGGCGAAGGGATGTATCCGGCAATCGTTTCCGGCGAAACCGCGGCCCGGGTGATTCTCGACCCCCGGGCGCCCTGCCCTGAGCTTGAGCAACTGGTCGCCAGGCACCGCCGACATACCAGGGCCCTGGCCCTGACCGGCGGAAACAACTGGTGCTGTTCCGCAACCATGGAACTCCTCACCCTGGGACTCAGACTCGGCCTGATCCCCTTCAGGGCGCTGGAAATGGCAAACTGACCTTGCGTGAACCAGGGTTTGGATTAAAAAAAATCAAAAGGACAAGGAAATGGCATCTGGGATCAATAAAAAAAATCTGGTATACAATCTTCTTTTTCTCGTGGTCTGCGGTGGAATCTTTCTCTTTCTCTGGTCAGCGCCCGAGGAGACCACCCCCCACCTGCCCAATGATGACAATCACCTGGAATTTATGCACATGGATAAAAAAGAGGCGGAAAAGGTCTGCGAAACCTGTCACAGCGAGAGCAACAACATGGCCCTTTCTCCCGACCATCCGCCCAAAAACCGCTGTCTGCTCTGCCACAAGCGCGACGGGTAGGCAAGGCGGGACCCGATGAGCCACAAGGGTATTACCGGTCACCTTCCCTGCTCCCCGGGGGATCTGCTTCGTCTGTTCGTCACCGCGCCACCAGGGGAATGTCCCTACGGTTTTCCCTGCCAGGCCATCTACCGGTATGGCTGTTTTGCCTCCCTGGCCGACGGGTTCATGGATTTTTTTCTTGCCGCGGGATTCCGTCGCAACGGCAGCTGTCTTTACACCATGGAGTGTCCGCGCTGCAGCGCCTGTACCCCCATCCGCCTGCACCCGGCCGTTTTCAAACCCAACCGGTCGCAACAGCGCGTCCGTCGCCGGAACCGGGACATAACCGTGGAGATCGCCCCCCTTGAGATCGATTCCGAAAAAACAGCGCTCTGCGACGCATTTCTCGCGGCCCGTTATCCCGGTCACGGCAGCTCGGCCACCGACTACTACCATGGTTTTTTCCTCAACAGCCTGTGCAATACCGTTGAGTTCCGCTACCTGGTCCGGGACCGGCTGATCGGGGTCGGCATCATTGATCTCGGCCCGGCCTGGCTCAATGCGGTCTACTTTTATTTCGATCCCGAGGAAAAAAAACGCAGCCCCGGGATCTTCAACATCCTGACCATGATCGACTTCTGCCAGAGCCATTGGATTGAAACCCTTTATCTCGGATACTGGATAGAGAATTGTCGATCCATGGATTATAAGGCGAACTTCAGGCCCCACCAGCTTTACCGGAACAAGCGGTGGACCTCCGCGTAAGCAGGGGTTGGCGGACGCGGCCCAAGGGAAAGCGCCCGGTTTTGCAGGTGGTTGCTTACGAACCAACAACCTCGGCCAGCCGGCGGAAAGGGACCACCCCGGCACGGATCAGCACCACCGCCCCGGTCTCATCCAGGCCGACCACGGTTGACCCCTTGCCGCCCGGGGTCGGTCCCCCGTCCAGGACCAGGTCAACCCTGTCGCCGAACTGCCGGACCACCCCGGCAGCGGTGGTCGCCGCGGCCATGCCGGAGATATTGGCGCTGGTTCCGGTAATCGGCCGGCCAAAGGTCTCGACCAGGCGCCGGGCCACGGGAGTACCGGGGATTCGTACGCCAATGGTGCCGGTGTCAGCGGTCAACGCGGCCGGCAGCTCCGGCCGCGCCCGGCATACCAGGGTCAGCGGCCCGGGCCAGAACCGGGCCATCAGCCGTTGAAAGACAAAGGGGACCTCCCGGGCCAGCAGGGAAAGCTGCTGTTGCTGTTCGATCAGCGTCAACAGCGGCTTATGGCCGGCCCGTTGCTTGAGCTGAAA
The DNA here is from genome assembly GCA_021647905.1 of Desulfobacterales bacterium. NCBI lineage: Bacteria > Pseudomonadati > Thermodesulfobacteriota > Desulfobacteria > Desulfobacterales > Desulfobacterales bacterium. The sequence continues at coordinate 3,120 of JAKITW010000069.1, forward strand.
GAGCCTGGCCAGGGCCGCCGGATTAAAGGGGTCCACGGCCAGGCCGTAATATGTTTCCGTGGGAAAGGCAACGATGCCGCCATGTTTCAGACAGGCGGCGGCCCGGCTCAGCCGCTCCTGGGAAACAGCTTTACTCATTGATTCCGGGCGGCCATCGACTCGGCCTTGGCCTCTACCTGGGCCGCCATTTCCGCCTTGAAATCCACCAGCTTTTTCTCCAGGACCGGGTCGGAAAGGGCAAGGATCCGGGTGGCCAGGACCGCACCGTTCTTGGCCCCGGACTTGCCGATCCCCATGGTGGCCACCGGCACGCCGGGCGGCATCTGGACCGTGGCCAGCAGGGCGTCCAGGCCGTTCAACGGCGAGGCGTCGATGGGAACCCCGATTACCGGCAGATCGGTATGTGAGGCCAATACCCCGGCCAGGTGGGCGGCCATGCCGGCCCCGGCGATGATGATCCGCAGCCCCCGCTCGGCAGCGGTCCGAGCCCATTCAGCGGCCCGTTCCGGGGTGCGGTGGGCCGAGGCCACGGTCATCTCATAGGGGATGCCCATGGACTGTAGAAAAGAGGCAGCCGCCTCCATTACCGGCAGATCCGAATCACTGCCCATGACAATGCCGACCATGGCCACGACCCCCACCGGGCCGTTTGACAGACCCAGGGCCTTTCTACCGATATCCTTACGATAATAGCAGCCCGGCCAGCTGATGATCTCAACGGTTTTATAGGCCCGGTTGATCGCCTCCTCCAGGTTGTCCCCCAGGGCGGTAACCCCCAGGACCCGGCCGCCGGCCGTGACCGTCTGACGACCGCGCCGGGCGGTACCGGCATGGAACACAACCACCGAATGCAGCTTGTCGGCAGTTGTTAATCCAGAGATCGGCCGGCCCTTGCGATAGGCGCCCGGATATCCTTCCGATGCCATGACCACGCACACCGCCGGCCGGGGATCGACTTCAAGGGAGATCTCGTCCAGCCGTTGATCCAGGACCGCCTCGATCACGTCCACCAGGTCGGTTTTCAACCGGGCCAGCAGGGGCTGGGCCTCGGGGTCGCCGAAGCGACAGTTGAACTCCACCACCCTGGCCACCCCGTCCGTGATCATCAGCCCGGCATAGAGCACCCCTTTGTACGGCCTTCCTTCCTGGCGCATGGCCCGCACCGTGGGCAGCATTATTTTTTCCATTACCTGTTTATGGATCTTGGCGCTGACCACCGGGGCCGGAGAATAGGCGCCCATGCCGCCGGTATTCGGACCCTGGTCATTATCATGGATGGCCTTATGGTCCTGGGAAGATGGCAGCGGCAGCACCGTGGTCCCGTCGGTGAAGGCCAGAAAGGAGGCCTCTTCGCCCTCCATGAAATCCTCGATCACGATCCGGTTGCCGGCCTCGCCAAAGGCCTTGTCCCGAATGATCAGGTCCACCGCCTCCTTGGCCTCGTCCATGGTTTTGGCGACGATGACCCCTTTGCCGGCAGCCAGGCCGTCGGCCTTGATCACCAGCGGGGGGCCCATTTTTTCAATGTAGGCAAGGGCCGTGTCCCGCTTGCGAAAGACACTGAACCCGGCCGAGGGAATGCCGTAGTTCTGGAGGAACTTTTTTGTAAACACCTTGCTTCCCTCAAGAATCGCGGCCCGTTTGCCAGGTCCGAAGATTCGCAGCCCCTGCCGCTCAAAGGCATCCACCACCCCCAGCACCAGCGACGACTCCGGGCCGACCACGGTGAGGGCTATTTTCTGCCGCTTGGCAAAACGGAGCAGCCCCTTGACGTCGGTGGCGGCGATGTCCACACATTGGGCAAGCTCGGCAATCCCGGCGTTACCAGGGGCGCAGAATATCTGTTTGACCCGCGGACTCTGTTTCAGCTTCCAGACCAGGGCATGCTCCCGCCCGCCGGAACCAATCACCAAAATTTTCATAACACCTCCTCGTTATTATCTTTAATAAAAAAATGATTCTCCCTGTTAAGTAACCAGTATGTCTGGACCGAATTTCAGGCCCAGCCACAACGAACAATGAAGATATCCCCGGAGGACCCGGAGCCTCGGCCGGCGCGACCCTGCAAGCCGGCCAAGGCCGGGATTGCCAACATTGGCGCCCCATGGGTTGCCCGGGGGACTCCTGAAAAACATCTAATAAGATTCGCAACCTACCTGCCGGCCCGGTTTATTGTCAAGTTCTTTGCCCGGCCGGGACAACTCTCGGCCGGGGCCACAATTTTACCCTTGACATTGAACAGATATACTCTTATCTTTCATTGAGCCAATGAATAGTGATTCACTCACAACCCGCCAATATTTATAATTTACTTCGCTGTCAGTTCATTCAATCTATAGATCCGTGGTATGAAAAGCGTCGACAAACACGAAAAAATAATCCGGGCCGCGGTCAAAGTTTTTGCCAAAAAAGGTTTTTTCAGCGCCAGAATATCAGATATCGCCAAGGTCGCCAAGGTTGCCGACGGAACCATTTATCTGTACTTCAACAACAAGTTCGATATTCTGCTCTCTGTTTTTGATATCGAAATCGGCAAGCTGATCAGCCAGGTCAAGGAACAGATCGAGCAGGAGACCAACCCCTGCCGGATGCTGGGTATCTTTGCCCTGAAACATCTCTCCCTGATCCGTGACAACCGGGGGCTTGCCGAGATTATCCAGATGGAGCTGCGGCAGAACAACAAGTTGATCAAGGAATACCGGATAACCAAGTTCAGCGAATACGTTGATATCATCTCCAACATCATTCGCCAGGGCCAGGAACAGAACCTGTTTCGCAAGGATGTCCAGCCGGGAATCGCCAAACGGGCCTTTTTCGGGGCACTGGACGAAATGTCCCGGCTGTGGATTCTCTCGCCCAAGCCTTCCTATGACATCGAAGAGACCGCTGTCCAGATCAGCCGCATCTTCCTCCACGGGGTGGTCGACAAGGATGCGCCCGTGGCCCTGACCACGGATCTCTGCTCCACCACCGACACCACCCCTTCCTGAGCCGCCCGCCCTGCCCGCCGGAATTCCCGGGACTGTCTTTAAGGATCATCTGGATTCATTGACGTCCGGCAGCGGCAAGGTGAAGTTGCTTTCACCCTGCCCAACAAGTTATTTCATCGTTGCCTTGGGACGATACAGAACGTTCGTTGTATTTACTATCGTAAACATTCAGTAAACCCCCTCCTGTCGGGAAAGGGGTTTTCTTCTACCAACGGCCGCTCCATTGAGAAGGGCCGGCTGTTCACAAACAGGCTATCAAGCAGGAACTCGCTTCGCCGCAACGGCGATTCGGAAGCCATAAGCATATCATGCCGAAGTTGTTTCAATTTCCGTTTTTGCCGTCACGGCTGCGGCTCAGGGTCCGCTACACCGTTCGGTATAAGAAAACCCCTTTCCCGGTCCAACCTCAAACGTACGGGGTTTACCGAAACCTTACTTACTATCCGCTGTCACTGGTCCAGGGGATCAATCAAGGGCAGGCAGACTGATATCCACCACCTCGAACTCGCGCACCCCGCCGGGGGTTTTGACGACCACATCATCACCCACGTACTTTCCAAGAATTGAGCGGCCGATGGGCGAGACAACGGATATGACCCCTTTTTTAACGTCCGACTCTTCCGCGCCCAGCAGCTGGTAGGTAATCTCGTCATCGCTTTCCAGGTCCAGGAGGGTGACCACGGTGCCGAACACCGCCCGTTCGCTTCCCACCTGGGTACAGTCAATAATCTCGGCCCGGGACAGCTTGTCCTTCAACTCCAGGATCCGCCCCTCGATGTGGCCCTGGCGTTCCTTGGCCGCATGGTACTCGGCATTCTCCTTGAGATCGCCATGTTCCCTGGCAACCTCGATGGCTCGAATCACATCCGGCCGTTCCCGGCGCTGCAACCGTTCCAGTTCTTCCCGTAGCCGCTGAAAACCGGCCCGGGAAACAGGCATCCGTTCAATCATCTTCTCCACCTCTTATTAAAAAAATGAGGGCGGAGCGCACAAAACCTCTCGCTCCGCCGCAACCTGCAAACTGGCTCGTAATTTCGTTTACCAGCGATAAACAGCTGACAGATAGATATTCCGGCTCCGGGCCCCCTCGGTATGAAACAGCCCGGCCGACGCCTTGATCAGAAAATGCGGCGTCCATTCCACACAGAATCCCCCTTGGAACTCGTGCAGATCATAGCCCCGCGAATCATGGCCCAGGGTGTATTCCAGAGTATAGTACCTTGGCGCCTTCCGGGCAAGGGTATCAACGGACAACTGTTGTTTGAATGCCAGGGTAAAACGGTTTTGCCAGTAATCCTGGGGTGCCCAGTAGGGGTGGTCGTTGACCGCAAAACCATCGGCCGTGACCGGACCGCCCGGATTGGCCCCCTGAACGGTATCCTGGAAATCGTAGTTATAGGTAAGGGTCAACAGGGTCGGCTCGGCAAAAACAATATAAGATGACCATACGTTATACGCTTTCTTCTGGTTCCCATCGGAAAAATCAGTAATCCCGTAGTCGCCGCCGACCATGAGCGCGGGCAGGATGTCAACGCTCAATCCGGCGCTGGTGTCATTCCGGGTCAGGTTTCGGGTCAGGCCGGCAATGGTGTCATCCACCAGGTCCCGGTTAAAGCCGAGATGGACACGAACCTTATCGCCGATCTCGCCGTCCAGCCCACAGGAAAAGACAACAACCCCGCCCTGGCCATCATCAAAATCATTGACCCCGCCGCTGCATTGCAATACAAGCCCGGGCCTCAGACCGGCCCGGTAGGAAAACCGGGCCCTCCTTGACCATAGCCCGCGGGCATTGTCACGGCTCTGATAACGGACCCGGGCAACGGTGACCTCGGCTTCGTCCTGGGCCCGGGGCGACAGCCAGAGACTGGTCTCCAGCCAGGTCCGTTTAATGGCCAGATAGTCGTCCCAGCCCTCATCCTCCTGTTGTCCCGATGAAAAGGAAACAAGCGGCCTTCTTTTCAAACGATTCCGCTGGGCCGCATCAGCGAGACCGGGATAAAAGGGCGTATCCGCCAGCATCTCTTCATAGATGGCGGCTTCCTCGCCCAACTTTCCCACCCGGCTGTAAATCCCGGCCAGATCAAAACGCAGGGACGGCTGCTTGCCATACTCGGCAACCAGGGCCTCATACCTTTTTGCGGCCCGATGGTATTCCCTGCGCCGCACCGCCCGCCTGGCGCTCAGTTCGCTTGCGAACAGCTCCTGCCAGCGGTAACGGGCATACCAGGGCGCGGCCAGCCGGGTTATCTCCATTGTCACCTCGTCGGCCTGGTTCAGCGCACGCTCCGGTGCCATCACCACCTCGGTTACCCGGGGAATCGTACCCTTGCTCAACAGGATTCGATCCCATATCGTCCGGTTCGGCGGCAGAGAAAGGGGCAGCCCGCTGGCGCGGGCCTGTTGGGCAAGGATCGAATCCACTGGTGGCGCCAGAAATTGCCGGTACACCGTGATTGCCTTGGCCCATTGGTCCCGGGCCCAGAGAATGCGGGCCTTGAGCAGGAGAATATCCGGCCGGCCCGGATCAACGGTGAGAATGGTCTCGCATTGCGCGGCCGCCGCCACATAGTCTCCGGTGATGAAAAAAAGCCGGGCCAGACCGGTGTGAATCCTGGTGTTGTCCGGAAAACGAGCAGCAACCCGCCGCAGCCGGCTCAAGGCCTCAACGGGCCGGCCCTGGTATTCGTCGGCCTTGACCAGAAAAAAAACAACCTTAAGCGATTGCGGGACCTTGGAGGCGATAATCCGGGCCACCGCGCTGAGGCCGGCTGGATCACGATAATCGCGGTAAAGGCCGGCAAGGGCCAACAAAGAGCGCAGTCCCTGCTGTTGGGCGCGCCGCAGGTTCTCCGCGGCCAGGTTGCGGGTCCTTGCCCCGGCGCCGAGATGCCTCTGGATCTGTTCCCGCAACACGGCCGCGGCCAGGGCGGACTCACCGCTCACCGGTAAGGAGCGTACGATCTCATGGGCGACATCGGGACTGCCTGCCACAAGAAAGGCCCGGCCCAGGGCCAGCCCCTCCTCAAGCTGCTGTTGCGACCAGTCCGCCCCCCTGGAACCCGTATCGCCAACAAGCTGGCGGCCGATCTGGATTGCCCGGCGCAGCTTGTCCCGCGCCAGGGCCAGCCGCGCCTCTTTGAACCGCAGGGACCGGTGTTGAACCTGCCCGGTCCGGACCAGGGCCGCAAACCAGATCTCCGCATCCGCCACCCGGCCACTCTCCAGGGCCAGTTCAAACAGGTCCGCCAATACAGGAGTCTGATCAATGCTGACAATCAATAGCTGCCGCAGGGCCTGCTCGGCCTCAAAAAAAAGACCAGACCCCCGGAAGAGGCGGGCAAGAGCCAGGCCGGCCTCCTGCCGCAGCCGAAGATCCGCGCTCCCGGTTATCAGGCCGCGGTACAGGACCAGGGCCTGGTGAAAGAATCCGGTTTCCCCCAGGGCATCGGCCCGGGTCATTTTGAATCGGTCAAGCTCTCCGGGGAGAAAGGAAGCTGCCGGCCGGCGGGCAAAAAAGGCCACCTGTTCACGAACCGGCCCGATCAATCCCAGCCGGCCGGCCAGTCTGATCACCGCCAGGCGCAGATCATACCGGCCAGGGGCGGATCGCAACACCTCTTCATAGTCGGCCAGGGCCTGGCCGAGCCGGCCGGTTTTTTCGGAATAGGCCCCATGGGCGGCAATAAACTCGATACTCCGCTCGCCCCGCCGGGAAAGGGCGGCGAAATATTTTCCTGCCGCCGCAAAATCATCCCGGGCCACGGCCATGACCGCCAGCCGGCCGAGCACAACATCATCCTCCGGATCCAGGGCGTGGATCCGCTGCAGGATCGCGTAGAGTTCCCCTTCCCGGCCCAGCTTTTCCAACAGCCGGGCCATGTCCCGGTAGACCGGCAGTTGGTCCGGGGTCACCCGGGCCAGGTGTTTCCAGATCCGGAGGGCGCCCTCATTCTCGCCAATGGCCAGCAGATCGTTTACCAGGGCGGCCAGGAGTTGCGAGTCATCAGGGGACACGGCCAGCACCCGGCGATAAAGGGGGATGGCCTCATGAAACCGGCCGGCAGCATCATAAAGACTGGCCGCCAGCTTCAACTGGGCCGGATCGGAGTCAGGAGAAACGGTAAAATAACGATCCAGGGCGGTCAGGGCCTTATCCTTGGCGCCCGAAGCAGCATAACAGCGAGCCATCCGCCTGAGCACTTCATGGTCATCGGGATGTTTTTCCAGATACTCTTCATAATAGGCCAACGCCTTCTGAAACCGGCCCAGCCGCCGGTACAGATCGCCGACCCGGACCAGCAGGCCGTCCTGACCGGGCCGCTGCTTCAACAGGGCAAGAAGATGTACCAGGGCGCGATCCGGCTTGTTGTTTTTCTCAAAATAGCGGGCCAGCCAGGCATGGGCCTCTTCCTGGGCCGGGTCTCGCTCCAATACCCGCTGCCAGTATCCGGCCGCGGACGCGGCCTGACCGAGCCGGTCATCCACCCGGGCCGCCAGGAGCAGAATCTCCAGGTCAACATCTTTTTGTGCCGCCAGGCCGGCCAGGAGGGACCGGGCCTTGCCGTATTCTCCCATCTCAAAACTGAGCAGAGCCAGGTAACGCCGTACCCCGAGGTTGTTCGGCTGAAGACGATGGAGCTGTTCCAGTACCGGCAGGGCCTCCTTTTTCCGGTCCAGTTTCAGCAAACCTTCCACCAGGCCGGCCAGGGCGGCCTGGTCATCCGGTCTCTTTTCAGCCACCTTGCCGAACAGATCCACGGCCCGGTCATACTGACCCAGCTTCCACACCACCTGGCCGAGGGCGTTAAGGTATTCAGGGCGCAACGGTGCGTTTTCGACCAGAATCTCAAGCTGGGCCGCGGCCTTATCCCACTGTTCAAGATGAATTCGAAGACGGGCCAACTCCCAGCGGCCCTCCTCGAGATTGGGTTTTTTCGCCAGTAATGCCCGATAAACACCGACCGCTTCATCGAGTTTTCCGGCCACGGCCAGGTCACGGGCCTTATCCCACAAGGATTTCCACTCCGGCACCGGGTTGCCCGGCCGCACCACGATCTGCCGTTCCGGCACCAGGGCATGGGGGCTCAGCGACGGCGTCTCGTTTGCCACGGCAGGCGCGACCATCGCGAACAGGACGGCAACCGAGACAATGGAGATATGAACGAACGTCAGTGTACGCACGGTATTCAGCTGAAAACAAGAAAATGCATGGGACCGGAAAAGGGATACCCCTTAATCGAGGATAAGCTCGTTCTCGAAATAATCGGCAATATCAGGATACTGGTCTTCAAAGTATTTTTTCAGTTTTTTCAACAGGGCCGCCTCGATCTGGCGGACCCGCTCCCTGGAGATACCGAAGACATCGGCAATATGCTGCAAGGTACAGGGCTCGTCAGCCAGCAGCCGCTCCGTGAGAATCATCCCTTCCTTTTCATTCAGGGTCTGCTGCAACTGGCCGAGGATCGATGAAAGGCGTTCCCTGATTTCCCGGCCGGCAACGGTCTCCTCAACCCCTGGTCCCCGATGGGGCAGAAAGTCCTTCTGTTCATCCGAGGAGTCGGCGCGGACCGGACTCTCCAGCGAGACATCCCAGTTATCCATCCGCTGGGACATTTCAATAACCTCGCTTTCCTTGACATTCAACCGCTGGGCCAGCAGCTTGGTCTCCGGGTTGAACCCCTGGGCCTCCAGCAACTTCCGCTCCTTGTTCAGGCTGAAAAACAGCTTTCTCTGGGCCTGGGTAGTGCCGATCTTGACCAGTCGCCAGTTGTCCATGATAAATTTGAGGATATAGGCGCGGATCCAATAGGCGGCATAATAGGAAAATTTGACCTCCCGGTAGGGATCAAATTTCTTGGCTGCCTGCACCAGGCCCACGTTCCCCTCCTGGATCAGATCGAGAAAGTTCTGCATCCAGTATTTCTGAAAGTCCATGGCCACCTTGACCACCAGGCGCAGGTTGGCGGAAACCAGTTTATAGGCCGCCTCCTGGTCGCCGGTCTCATGGAAACGGGCCGCCAATTCGTCGGTCTCCTCCCTGGAAAGGAGCGGATACCGGCTGATCTCCTGGAGATATCTCTGCAGGCCGGTATAGCTCGGCGCCGGCAGGTGGCTGTCCGTGGGCATGGCGGTCAGGGGATACATCTCCCCGGCGGCCGTATCTTTTTGGGAGGATTTCTTCATTGGCGCCATTTTAATAGAACCCGGTGAAAGGTCAATCTCTTTCCTCTGACAACAGGCTTGCCGTTCTTAGGGAAAAAAGGGTGTTCCTGCGACATTATCCGTTCAGGGCCGGCCTGATTCGCAAAAAATGGAACGCGCAATTTAGAATTTCCAATCAACACCGGAATGTGCTATGACTGGGCCGGTCCCATGTAAGCGGTCACAGATCCGGTGATCAATTACGATCTTGCAAACGCATCCGCCAGCAGCAGCACTTCCTCCGGCACCACAGATCAACACGGTAAACCAAAATGAAAAACATACGTAACTTCAGTATAATAGCACACATAGATCATGGAAAGTCCACCCTGGCCGACCGCTTTATCCAGCACTGTAACATGGTCACTGACCGGCAATTCCGCGACCAGATCCTCGATGACATGGATATTGAACGGGAACGGGGAATCACCATCAAGAGCCAGACCATCAGTCTGCCCTTTCGGGCCAGGGACGGCAACGAATATATCCTCAATCTGGTGGATACCCCCGGACACGTGGACTTCAGCTACGAGGTCTCCCGGGCCCTGGCCTCCTGCGAGGGCGCCCTTCTGCTGGTCGATGCCGCACAGGGAGTGGAGGCCCAGACCCTGGCCAATCTCTATCTGGCCATGGAACAGGACATGGTGATCATCCCGGTAATCAATAAAATCGACCTGCCGGCCGCGGACGTGGAGGGGGTTTCCCTGCAGATCGAAGAGGATCTGGGCCTGGATGTTGACCAGATCTGCGTCTGCTCGGCAAAGAAGGGGATCGGCGTGGGCGACATTCTTGAGGCAGTGGTCGCCAACCTGCCGCCGCCGGCCGGCGATCCGGACAACCCACTGCAGGCCCTGATCTTTGATGCCCGCTACGATGCCTTCCGCGGCACGATCATCTCCTGCCGGCTGTTCGAGGGACGGGTCCGGCCCGGCGACCTGATTCAATTCATGCACAACAACGCGGTCTACAAGGTCGAAGAGGTGGGCATTTTCCGGCTTAGCCGGGAACCGCGGGCCGAACTGAGCGCCGGTCAGGTGGGCTATATCATTGCCGGCGTCAAGACCGTGGGCGATACCCGGGCCGGTGACACCATCACCAGGAAGGACCACCCCTGCGCCGCGCCCCTGCCCGGATTCAAGGAAGTCAAGCCGGTGGTGTTCTCCTCCCTGTACCCCATTTCCACCGATGATTACGAAGACCTGGCCACGGCCCTGGAAAAACTCAAATTAAACGATGCGGCCCTCTCCTATCAGAAAGATTCTTCCACCGCCCTGGGCTTCGGGTTCCGCTGCGGCTTTCTCGGCCTTCTCCACCTCGAAGTGGTCCAGGAACGCCTGGAGCGGGAGTTCGACATCTCCCTGATCCTTACCGTGCCCACGGTCCAGTACCATTTCTATCTAACCGACAACCGCATGATCGAGATCGATAACCCGTCCTATTTCCCGGACCCGGGCCAGGTGGAGCGGACCGAGGAGCCCTATATCCGGGCCTCGATCCTGATCCCGGAGCGTTACATGGGGGTGGTGATGACCCTGTGCATGGACCGGCGGGGCATTAATATCGATTACCGTTACCCGACTCCGGGACGGATCGAGTTCACCGGCGAACTGCCCCTGGCCGAGGTGATCTATGATTTTTACGATAAACTGAAGTCGATTACCCAGGGCTACGGCTCCTTTGATTACGACCTGGCCGACTACCGGGAGAGCGACCTGGTCAAGCTCGACATCCTGGTTAACGGTGAGCGGGTGGATGCCCTGTCGCAGCTCGTTCACCGCTCCCGGGCCCGCGACCGGGCCCTCCATGCCTGTGAACGGCTCAAGGAAGAGATCCCCAGGCAGATGTTCAAGATCGCCATCCAGGGAGCCATCGGCGCCACCATTGTGGCCAGGACCAACATTTCGGCCCTGCGCAAGGATGTCACGGCAAAATGTTATGGCGGCGATATCAGCAGAAAACGGAAACTCCTGGAAAAACAGAAGGCCGGCAAAAAGCGGATGAAAACCGTGGGCAACGTCGATATCCCGCAAAAGGCGTTTCTCGCCGTACTCAAATCAGAACAGACTTGAAAGAATTTATAAAAAAGACCGGATTATTCCCTGCCGGTCCGGCAGGGAATAATCCGGTTAAATCAGGTGAAACAACTCTGCACCGGAACGGAAAGCAGCGGAAGATGCAAGGCAAGGCGTGTTTTCCAATCGCGGATTGGATTCCAGAAAATTATCTGACAGGGATCAGGCCGGGCTCGCGTCCAGGGCGCAGGCCTTTTTCTTCTCCATTATCACCCGCAACTCCTGGTCGGTAAAGATGGTGTCTTCCTGCTTCAGCAGGTAAACGATGCAATCCTTACAGACATTGAAAACACTTCGGTAATCGTTGATGGTGCTGGCAATCTCCCAGCAGGGTTTGTCTGGATTCTGTTTGGCGGGACAGTTCTCCGATCCCTCACACTTCATGATTTCCCAGCAGGGCCACTCGCCGTTCACTTGCATAAAGGTTCCCTCCCTCCATGTGGTTTACAAACTATATATTATATAATACCTGATGCAGCAGCCTGTTTTTCATCACATCCCCTGTGAATTACGAATCCATCCCCGGAGATGCAATAAACCACTAAGGAAAAAAACTGTCAAGACTCTCCAGTAATTTATCCCGGCCAGCCCCTGTTTTGGCGGAGAACAAAACCCGGTCAGCATCGCTTACAGTCAGGCCCGCATCCAGAGTTGTCGCCTGTTGGCGCAGTTCGTTGCCAGAGAGCTTGTCGATTTTGGTATACACCACCAGGAAAGGGATCCGCTTACCGCGCAGCCAGCCCACCAGTTGACGATCCAGTTCCTTCAGTGAATGACGGATATCGATGATCACCACCACCACCCGCAGGTGTTCCCGGGTCTCCAGATAACGGGTGATCAACTCCTGCCACTGCGACCGCAGCTTAAGGGGGACCCGGGCAAACCCATAGCCGGGCAGGTCAACAAGATACAGCTGCCGGCCGGCCAGGAAGAAATTAAGGCTCTGGGTCTTGCCGGGCCGGCCGCTGACCTTGACCAGGGCCTTCCGTTTAACCAACCGGTTAATCAGGCTGGACTTGCCCACGTTGGAACGGCCGGCAAAGGCAATCTCCGGCAGTCCGTCTCCAGGCAGCTGGTTGACTTGATACACACTCTTTACAAAAGAGATATCGGAAAAATTGACCTGTGCAACCAGTCCCATGATCAAAGTATCTCCGGAAAGATAATCAAATGTGATGAACTCGTAACAACCCCAGATGCTTCAAATGCCACAGAACGAAATCAACAAGTTACAACGTGACACACGTCCGTCTCGCAGTAAACATTCAGTAAACCCCCTCCTATCGGGAAAGGGGTCTTCTTCTACCAACGGCCGCTCCATTGAGAAGGGCCGGCTGTTCATAAACAGGCTATCAAGCAGGAACTCGCTTCGCCGCAACGGCGA